>NZ_JAXCMJ010000001.1:0-266757 GCF_038084995.1 Sphingomonas sp. 2378 | reverse complement strand
AAGGCACAGTTCGCCGTCATCTTCGGCGAACGCTTCATCAGGGCCATGGCGGCGTAATGTTCATCCGCCCGCCCGCACACGAAATTCCTGACACTCCCCGCCTCGGTCCCCGAAGCCCGCGCCGGCATCGGCCGCTACATCGCGTTCTACAATGCCGTCCGGCCGCACTCCGCGCTTGGCGGCCGCACGCCCGACCAGATATACTTCGACCAGCCGTTACTCGCAGCGGCGTGATCAACCAGCGGCAATCCACTTATTCGAGCCGCGAGCCTGTTCAGACAAATCAAGCCACCTCTCCCTATGCCCTGATCCTGACAGCCGGCAATGTCAGCGACGTGAAGGCAGCGCCTGCGCTTCTCGAACGGGCGGGCCGAATGCGTTACCTCCTTGCTGACAAAGGCTATGATGCCGACCGGCTGCGCCGTTCGCTACGTGACGCCGGATCCGTTCCCGTCATTCCCGGACGGCGAAACCGCAAACGCACAGTCCGCTACGACAAGAAAAGGTATCGCGGCCGCCACCTGATCGAAAACGCCTTCTGCCGCCTCAAGGATTTCCGCCGCGTAGCGACCCGCTACGACAAACTCGCCGACAACTTCCTCTCAGGCGTCGCTATCGCCACTGCAATCGCCTTCTGGCTCTGATTGAGTCTCGGCCCTAAGGCCTATACAGCGGCCAGCTATGCCCAATTTTGAGTTGGGTCGGTTCGTTCGTCTGTATCCTATCGTCTGCCATGGGGGCGCAACTGAGGGCGAGCGCTCGATCAACAGTCGAGTGGAAATGGCTGCGTTATGGCGGCGCTTATGATGTTTTTGCGCCCTGTCCACGGTAGGGCATCTGCGGTGTACAGAGATTTGTCTTAACGGTGTGGGCTGGCCGAATCTCGCACCAAGAGCGTCGAAGTCTCATCCCTGCTGGACTTCCCATGCGCTGATCGGGCGGGGCCGGAGCCACCGCCCGCCGCGATTTCAGGCCGTCAGGTCGAGGACGATGCGGCCCTCGATCTGGCCTTGGCGCATCCGGTCGAAGACTTGGTTGACCTCGCCCAGCGGCACGCTGGCGACCGTCGCCTTCACCTTGCCGTCGGCGGCGAAGTCCAGCGATTCCTGAAGGTCCAGCCGGGTGCCGACGATCGACCCGCGCACTGTGATGCCGTTCAGCACCAGTCCGAAGATATTGAGTGGAAAGTCGCCGGGAGGCAGGCCGTTGAGTGCGACGGTGCCGCCGCGCGCCATCATGCCCACGGCCTGTGCAAAGGCCCTTTCGCTGACCGCCGTGACCAGCGCGCCTTGTGCGCCGCCGCCGGTCTCGCGCCTGATCGCCGCCGCCGGGTCCGCTTCGGTCCGGGCGTTGACCGTGACCTTCGCCCCCAGCCGCCGGGCGAGGTCCAGCTTGGCGTCGTCGACATCGACCGCCGCGACGTTCAGGCCCATGGCGACGGCATATTGCACCGCCATATGGCCCAGCCCGCCTATGCCGGAGATGACGACGGTATCCCCCGGCTTGGTATCGGTCATCTTCAGCCCCTTATAGACCGTCACCCCGGCGCACAGCACCGGCGCGATCTCGGTAAAGCCGATATTGCCGGGCAGATGGCCGACGAAGTTCGGATCGGCGATGACATAATCGGCAAAGCCGCCATTGACCGAATAACCGGTGTTGAGCTGGCTCTCGCACAGCGTCTCCCACCCGCCCAGGCAGTGCACGCAGTGGCCGCAGGCGGTGTAGAGCCAGGGCACGCCGACCCGGTCGCCTTCCTTGATGTGGCGAACGCCCTTGCCGACCGCCGAGACATAGCCGACGCCCTCATGCCCCGGAATGAAGGGCGGGTTGGGTTTGACCGGCCAGTCGCCCTCGGCGGCGTGCAGATCGGTATGGCACACGCCCGAGGCCTGGATCGCGACCTGGATCATGCCGTCGCTGACTTCCGGTACGGGGACTTCGTCGATGGTCAGGGGAGCACCGAATTCGCGGACGACCGCCGCCTTCATGGTCTTCGACATGGATATTCTCCTATCGTCGGGGTGATGAAGCGGGGATGGGCATCCCCGCCTTGACCGGGGTCAAAAGAAGCCGAGCTTCTTGGCCGAGTAGCTGACCAGCAGGTTCTTCGTCTGCTGATAGTGATCGAGCATCATGCGATGCGTCTCGCGCCCGATCCCGGACCGCTTGTACCCGCCGAACGCCGCATGGGCGGGATAGGCGTGGTAGCAGTTGGTCCATACCCGCCCCGCCTGGATCGCGCGGCCCATGCGATAGGCGCGGGTGCCGTCGCGGGTCCACACGCCCGCGCCCAGCCCATAGAGCGTGTCGTTGGCGATACGCAGCGCCTCCTCATCGTCCCTGAAGGTCGCGACCGAGACGACGGGGCCGAATATCTCCTCCTGGAAGACACGCATCCTGTTGTTGCCGCTCAGCACGGTCGGCTTGACGTAATAGCCCTCCAGCCCCTCGGGCCGGTTGCGCGTGCCGCCGGTCAGCACCTTCGCGCCCTCGTCGCGGCCGATGTCGAGATAGCCGAGGATCTTGTCCATCTGCTCCTGCGATGCCTGGGCGCCGACCATGGTGGCGGGGTCGAGCGGATCGCCCTGGATCATCGCCTCGACCCGCGCGACAGCCTTTTCCATGAAGCGGTCATAGATGGACTCGTGGACCAGCGCGCGGCTGGGGCAGGTGCAGACCTCGCCCTGGTTGAGCGCGAACATGGCGAAACCCTCGATCGCCTTGTCGAGATAGTCGTCATCCTCCGCCGCGACATCGGCGAAGAAGATGTTCGGGCTCTTGCCGCCCAGTTCCAGCGTGACGGGGATCAGGTTTTCGGACGCATAGGACATGATCAACTGCCCGGTCGTCGTCTCGCCGGTAAAGGCGATCTTCGCGATGCGCGGGTTCTGCGCCAGCGGCTTGCCCGCCTCCACGCCATAGCCGTTGACGATGTTCAGCACGCCCTCGGGCAGCAGGTCGGCGATCAGTTCGGCCAGCACCATGATCGAGGCGGGGGTCTGTTCGGCGGGTTTCAGCACCACGCAATTGCCCGCCGCCAGCGCCGGCGCCAGTTTCCAGCAGGCCATCAGCAGCGGGAAGTTCCACGGGATGATCTGCCCCACCACGCCCAATGGTTCGTGGAAGTGATAGGCGACGGTGTCGTGGTCGATCTCCGAGATGCCGCCTTCCTGCGCGCGGATGCATCCGGCGAAATAGCGGAAATGGTCGATCGCCAGCGGCAGGTCGGCGGCGGTCGTTTCGCGGATCGGCTTGCCATTGTCCCAGGTTTCGGCGGTGGCGAGCAGGGCGAGATTTTCCTCCATCCGGTCGGCGATGCGAAGGAGGATCAGCGCGCGTTCGGCGACGCTGGCGCGGCCCCAGCCGTCCTTGGCCTTGTGCGCGGCGTCGAGCGCCAGTTCGATATCGGCGGCCTGGCTGCGCGCGACCTGGCAGATCACCTGCCCGTCGATCGGCGATCGGTTGTCGAACCAGCGTCCGTCGACCGGATCGACCCATCGGCCGCCGATGAAATTGCCATAGCGTTCCTTGAACGGCGCTTTGCGGGTCTTGATGGCTTCCTGGATCGTCATCGAACCTCTCCTTTGTCGATTATGGGACAAAGGCTCCGCCCATGCCGGGGCGAGGGCAAGCGGGTCCGCGACGAAGCGCGCGTGTCGCGATGGACTTTCTGCGCGCGAAGCGTAGCATGTGTCGCACGACGCGACGTGAAAAGCGCGCCAGTGTCGCAATTTGCGACAGTTGGAGAAGGATGCGGCGATGGATGGCGCCGGGATAGAACAGGGGCGACGAGCCTATTTCGACGAGGGGCAACTGCCCCTGGAAAGCGTGCGCCAGCCGGTGTTGCGCTCCTGGCTGCGCTGTACCGACATGGGGCTGGCCCAGGGCAGGCGACGGAACGGCGGGCCGCTGACCGAAAGCGAACTGACCGTCCTGCGCCAGCGTCGCGAGTCGCTGCGTCGCCTGTGCCGCCCCGAACTGGAAATGTTGGCGGGCGAGGCGCGCGAGACGGGCAGCGTGGTGATTCTCGCCGATGCGGACGGGATGATCCTGGACAGTATCGGCGATACCGGCTTCCTCTCGCGCGCGGCGCAAGTGGCGCTGCGGCCGGGCGTGTCATGGACCGAGGCCAGCACCGGCACCAACGCGATCGGCACCGCCATTGCCGAGCGTCGCCCGATCGCCGTCCATGGCCCGGAGCATTTCTTCGCCGAACATGCGGTATTAAGCTGCGCGGCGACGCCGATCCTCGACCCGCGCGGCGCGATCGTCGGCGCGCTGGATATGTCGGGTCCATCGGTGAACGGGCATGGCCATGCGCTGGGGCTGATCCGGCTGGCGGTGGACCAGATCGAGCATCGGCTGTTCCGCTCGGGCTTCGCCGATTGTCGCGTGCTGCGCCTGCATGACGATGCGGCGATGCTGGGCACCGCGCGCGAGGGGATATTGGTGTTCCGCGACGAAAGGCTGGTCGCCGCCAACCGGCGCGGGCTTTCGCTGGTCGGGCGCAGTTGGGAGGCGCTGGACGATACGGCGCTGGGCGAAGTGGTGGACATGCGGGACCAGGGCGCGCGGGGGCGATTGCGCCTGACCAACGGTGCGACGCTGATCGGCGGCTGGGATGCCGAAGGGCGGGGCGGCGTCGAACTGCCCTTGGCCGCCCGCCCGCTGGCCGACGACCGGGCCGAGGCGATCGACGCGGCGCTGGCGGCGCATGGCGGCAATGTCTCGGCAACGGCGCGGCAATTGGGCGTCCATCGCAGCACCATCCACCGACATCTGGCCCGGCAGCGCTGACCGGGGCGGCCCGGCGCTTCGATCGTCACCTCATCGACAGCCAGACTTATCGGGAACAACGCTCCGCCGATTTGGCGGAGTGGCATATCTGAATGTTGATCCGGCCTGGCCGGCTAAGCGAAGGCCTTCAGAGACCGAGATGCATCGTGGGGAGAGCGGTTCGCGTCAGACTGCCAGCACCCAGCAGATCGCGGCAATGGCCTAACGGTCGAGGGAATTGCTCCGCCTTGACGAGGTTGCCTGCGCAACCTGCTTTTCATGATTGGGAAGCGAGCGCCAATCGTGTCTTGTCGGCATATATGACGCGAGCGATCCCGTAAGCCGATAGCGCGTCGGCGAGCGCATTACCCCCGCCCTCGATCTTCAGGACGCCGCTGAACACGCGGTTCGCGAGCTGCTTGTCGGTCAGTTCGATACGTTGCGTGGAATAGCGGTTGAGTTCGGCCACGACCTCTCTCAGTGGCGTAGCCTCGAACGTCAGTTCCCCCTTGCGCCATCCGGTCGCGGTATCGGCACCCGCGCTGGTGAGTTGCAGACCCGATCGATCGATCGTCAGCCTATTGCCCGGTACCAGCGTCATCGCGCGACCCATGGTGCGGCTGTCGACGCGAACCGATCCTTCGATCAAACTGACGACGACCCGGTCGGCCGCCGCGCGTACCGCGAATTGCGTGCCGAGCGCGGTGACGCGGTTTCCGTCCGCGGACACGATGAACGGATGGCGCGCATCATGCGCGACTTGGAAAAACGCCTGGCCGCGCTCGATCGCCACTCGGCGCGTCGCACCCGGCACCGCGACACGGACAGCGGATTCCGCATCGAGCGTCATCAGCGTTCCGTCCGGCAGGGTGATATGGCGCATCAACCCGGTCGGCGTCGCATAGCGTGTATCCGCGACCTGGGTCGCCGGCCCCGCCGCATATCGGTCGACGACCAGCGCGGCGGTGCCACCGATGGACAGTAGCACGGCCGCAGCGGCCGCCATCGGCCACCAGCGACGCGCGGGGGCGGGGCGCGTATCGTCGCGGGCCGCTGCGACCATGGCGAGCAGGGCCGGATCGCTCCGTGCGTCATCCAGGATGCGGGTCGTGGATACCAGTTCGTGCCAGGCGCGATCATGCGCATCGTTGGCCGATAGCCATTGCCCGAACGCGGCCCGATCCGCCGGTGTCGCGTTATCGGCATGCAGTCGCGCATACCAGGACGCGGCGGCGGCGTCCGGATCCCTCGATACGGAACCCATCAGCGTAGCGAGCCTGCAAGGTGCTTGATGGCTTTCATGATATGCTTTTCGACCGCACTCACCGATATTCCCATATGTCGGGCGATCGCAGCGTAGCTCATTTCCTCGAAGCGATGAAGGACGAACGCCTGGCGCATGCGCTCAGGCATGTCGTTCATCGCGGCGATGAGCTGCGCGAGATGCTCCTTGCCTTGTAGGACGCGCTCGGGCGAGCGGTCCTCAACGGGATGATGAATTTCTTCAAGGCTGTCGTGCGCGGAACGGTGGCGCACGGTGTCACGGCGGCCACGATCGGCAAGCACGCTTTGCGCGACCTGGAACAGATAGCCGTCGATATTGTCGATGGCGTCGGTCGCGCGGCGGGTCTGCATGCGCAGTGCAACCTCCTGGACCAGATCGTCGACCTCGCCGATCGGCGCACGCTTCGTCAGGAACCGGCGGACCGCGTTGAGATGGCCCGATAGGTCGATGGCATCCCCGTCACCGCCGGAAATGCGCGCATAGGAATTCCGCATGATCGGCCCCGTCTTGCCCGCCCGAGCCTCTGGCATCCCCCTTTATATATTCGCCGCAATCGATCATGTTGCCAGCAGGCCGTCAAGCGTACAGTGTCGCAAAACCGTCATCAGAGCGGAGGGGAGGGGCAACAGCGTATTCCGGGGGGTCGAAACGCGCGTCCTGATGCATGCCCGTGATCTTGCTATACGAACGATTGCGATATCCGCGGCCTGCGTTGCCAATGGCGAGGCGGCATCGTCGCCGCACGAACGGGTCGTGTTGGCCATCCCCGCCGGGCGGCTGGATGTCGCGCTGCGTCGACTGGCGACGCAGACGGGGCAGCAGATCCTGTTCGATCCTGCGGTGATCGGCGGTCGTACCAGCGCGGCGCTGCACGGGCCGATCGAGCCGGAACGCGCGCTTCGGATGCTGCTCGCCGACACCGGGTTGGTCGCAAAGCGTGTCCGCGCCGGCGTCATCATCATCGTTCGCCAGGCCCCGCCGCGATCGGCCGCCAATACCTTGGCGGCGGGGCCGGCGGGGCGAACGCCGGAAATCCCGGTGCCGTCCGCCGAGATCGTCGTCACCGCCCTCAAACGCCCCACCTTTCTCGGTGATACCGAGATCAGCATGGACGCGGTCAGCGGCGGCCAGGTGGTGGCCCGGGGCGCGTACGACCTGCGCAGCGCCGCCGCCCTGTTGCCCGGGCTGGTCCCGATCGCCACGGCACCGTTGCAGCAGCGGATCGCCATTCGAGGCGTCACCGGAACCGGCGAGTCCATGGTCGGGGTCTATTATGGGGAAACGCCGATCAGCGGGCCGTCGGGGACCACTTTCGATCCCGCCGCGAGTACGCCCGATATCGACCTGGTCGATATCGACCGGATCGAGCTGCTGCGCGGGCCGCAGGGTACGCTCTACGGCGCGAGTTCGATGGGCGGCACGCTGCGGGTGCTGTTCAACCAGCCCGACGCGACGCGCTGGGCGGGCCATGTCGAGGGGGGCGTGTCGGCGGTGCAGGGGGGAGGGACAGGCGCAAACGTCGCCGCGGTCGTCAACGCGCCGATCATCCGCGACACTTTGGCGGCGCGGTTCGTCGTGCATCGTCGAACCGTCGGCGGCTATGTCGACAATGATCGGCTGGGGGTGAAGGACACCGGCGCCGTGCTACGCCGGGGCGTCCGGATGGGGCTTGCCTGGACACCGTCACAGGCGGTGCGCGTCGATGCGCTGGCGCTCCATCAGGATACGCGGGTCGACGATGCGGGATTCTGGTACCCGGACCTGGGCCGCTATCGCAACGATCAGCCGGTGCGCACGCCCAATAGCGAGCGGCTCGACCTCGCCAGTGTCACCGCGCACTGGACGACCGACGCCGTTGCGGTCGTGGCGACGGGCTCGCACTATCGCTGGACGATCGTCAAGGAAGGCGACTTCACGGCGGTACTGGCGCAGCAGGCGACCAGCGACGCGAGTTGCCGGCGATATGCGATGCTTGTCGGCGAAACCGGCTGCACCCCTGAGCGGCGCCGCGCGTTCCAGGCCTATCTGCAAACGCGATTGCCGGGCGTGCTGTACCAGCCGTTTCGCGTCGACAGCACGACCGCGGAGGTTCGCGTATCCTCCGACCGGCCGGGGGCGCCCGCCTGGACCATCGGGGCGTTCGTCGAGCGGCGGCGTGATTCGGCCGAAAGCTATACGGTCCGTGCCGACGCCGTGACCGGGAAGCGGGTCGTGCCGCTCGACATCACAGGATTGCGGCTGCTGCACAGCGCGCTCGACCAGCAGGCGTTGTTCGCGGAGACGCGCTGGGGCATCGCGCCGCGACTGTCGGCGACATGGGGGCTGCGCTATTTCCACTATCGGCGTAGCGCCGACGGGTCGGTCCCGATCCCCAATATCATCACGGGCACCGGCGCGATCGGCAACGGCCGCTATGCGCGCGCGGATGACGGCGTCAACCTGAAGGCGGAACTCGCCTATCGCCTGCCGGGCGAGACCCTGATCTATGGAATCGCATCGGAGGGGTTCCGGCCCGGCGGGGTCAACATCACGCCCGACCTGACCGACCAGGAACGCATCTACGACGCCGACCATGTCTGGAACTACGAACTGGGCGTCAGGACCAGGGGCGCGGGCGGGCGGCTCGCGATCGACGGCGCGGTCTATCATATCGACTGGTCCGACGTGATCTATGCGGCATGGAGCGCGAACGGCGCGTTCGGATACAACACCAATATCGGTACGGTGCGGATCGATGGGGTCGAGGCCAAGGCAAGCCTGGCGATCGGTGCCATAAGGCTGACCGGATCGGCCAACTATACCTATGCGCGACTTGGCGAGGACCAGCCGGTCGGTACCACGGATGGCGCGGGACGACGCGGCGATCCGCTACCCAACGTGCCACGGCTGGGCTATGCGGCAGGGGTGCAGACCAGCATGTCGGTGGCGGGCGGGAAGGTCGCCACATTCGGCATCGACGCGGTCGGCGCGACCCGCGTGCCCACCGCCTTCAACGATCGCAGTCCCTATTACGAAGTCACTCCGGCACGGTTCATAATCGACGCCAACGCCGATATCCGGCTGGCACGGTGGCGTGCCGCGATCGGCGTGCGCAACGTACTGAACGCGGTCGGCGCGAACCGGCTGACGTCGAGTTCGTTCGGCGAGCGGCAACTCTACAGCAGCGCGCCCCGCACGGTGATGCTGTCCCTCGATCGCGATTTATGAGGGGCGTGGCGTCGTGGGGTTGAGGACATCGGACGCAATCGCGTCTCGCATAGCAAGGGGGCGTCGCCCCGGTCTCGAACGATGGGTGTTTCTATGAAGATGATGCTGCTTACCGGATGTGCGATGATGGCGAGTGTCGGCGCGGCGTGGGCCGATCCCGCGCCCGGTCCTGCCGCCAACAGGGCGGCGATCGATGCCCAGATCGAGAAGACCTATCCCGCGCTCGACGCGCTGTACCGTGATATCCATGCACATCCCGAAATCGGGATGCAGGAGGTGCGCACCGCCGCGCTGTTGGCGAGCAAGATGAAGGCCATGGGTTTCACCGTGACCGAGAAGGTCGGCGGAACGGGGGTGGTCGCGATCTACCGCAATGGTCCCGGGCCGACCGTGATGGTGCGCACCGAACTCGACGGCCTGCCGATGGAGGAGAAGACCGGGCTCCCCTATGCGAGCCGTGCGCAGACCGAATATGAAGGCAAGACGACCTTCGTCGCGCAAAGCTGCGGCCATGACGTGCACATGGCGGCGTGGATCGGGACGGCCCAGGCGCTGCTGGCGATGAAGTCGCAGTGGAAGGGCACGTTGATGTTCATCGCCCAGCCCGCCGAGGAGCAGCTGAAAGGCGCCAAGGCGATGCTTGATGACGGATTGTTCACCAGGTTCGCCAAGCCCGATTACGGTTTCGCCGCGCATGTCGGGTCGGGCGAGACGGGGACGGTGCTGGTCAAGGACGGCGTCACCAGCTCCAATTCGGACAGCTTGCAGATCACCTTCAAGGGGCGCGGCGGGCATGGATCGATGCCGAGCGCGACGATCGACCCCATCGTGATGGGCGCGCATTTCGTCACCGACGTCCAGACGGTGATCAGCCGCCAGAAGGACGCCAACGCGTTCGGCGTGGTCACCATCGGCGCATTCCAGGCGGGAACCGTCGGCAACATCATCCCCGACATCGCCACGCTGAAGCTGAGCCTGCGGTCGTTCGACAAGGATGTGCGGCAATTGCTGCTCGATGGCGTGAAGCGGACTGCCGAGGCTTCGGCGGCGATGTCGATGGCGCCCGCGCCCGACGTAAAGTGGCTGTACGGCACCGCCGCGGTGTTCAACGACCATGCGCTGGCCGAACGCGCGGCGGCGGAACTGAAGGCGGCAGGCGGCGACCGCGTCACCTATGTGCCCGCAACCGCGCCCGGCTGGTCGGCGAGCGAGGATTGGTCGGCGTTCGTCGATGCCGGGGTGCCGTCGGTCTATTTCACGATCGGCGGCTATGACGCCGCGACCCTGGCCGCGTTCAAGGCCAAGGGCGAAGCGGTACCGAGCAACCATTCGCCCTTCTTCGCACCCGATCACGACAAGGCGATCCGGACCGGTATCCGCACCCTGACGCTTGCGGTGCTGATGGTGACGACGCCGAAGTGACCGCTTCCGCGACGATGGAGCAGGCGCGGCGGGCCAAGGCGGCGGGCGATCTGCGCACCGCCGCCATCCTGTACGCCCGCGCCGTCGCGGAACGGCCCCAAAGCGCGGTGGCGGAGCATAATCTCGCCTCGACGCTCGGCGATCTCGGCGAATTCGCCGGGGCGGTGGAGGCATCCGCTCGCGCCCTTGCCAAGGGATCGACCGCGCCCGAGACGTGGTTGGTCCACGCGCGGGCGTTGCAAGGGACGGGGGATTTCGATGCGGCAGAGGCGGCGTTCCTGTCTGCGGTCGAATTGCGCGCGGACTATGTGGCGGCGCATCGCGACCTGGCGCAACTGCGCTGGATGCGGACGGCGGATGTCGGCGCGGCACTCGCGGCGGTCGACGCGGACCGCATACCCGCACTCGCGTCGGTCGAGGCGGTCGTGCTGATGAGTGCGGGCGAGCTGGAGCGCGCGGCGGCGGTGCTCGACCTGGCGATTGCGCTCACGGCGGATGCCGGGCTGCATCTCCTCGCGGCGAATGCGCGGGCCGCTTTGGGCGAGGCCGAGGGCCAGCTTGCCCATGCGACGGCGGCCTTGCGGCTTGCGCCGTCATCCGCCGAGGCGGCGAAGGCGGTGGTGGAAGCCTTGCTGCACGACGGGCGTCCCGCAGAGGCGGCGACATTGGCGATGCGGATCGGCACTGCCGCACCGGACGATCAGGGGGTGATCGCATTGCTTGCAACCGCGTGGCGACTGCTCGGCGATCCGCGTTATGCCGTGCTGTGCGATGATCCCGCACTGGTTTCGGCGCGCAGTATCGACGTGCCGCCGGGATGGTCTTCGTTAGCGGCTTTCCTCGACGATCTCGCGGAGACGCTGCGCGCGCGGCATGCTTGGCGAACCCATCCGCTCGGCCAGTCGCTTCGCCAAGGCAGCCAGACGCAGGAGGATTTGAGCAAGGTCGACCATCCGGTCCTACGCGCGCTGTTCGCGGCGCTCGACACACCGATCCGCGCGCATCTGGCGCAGTTGGGGACGGGGGCCGATCCGGTGCGGCGGCGCAACACCGGCGGATATCGTTTCGCGGGGGCATGGTCGGTGTTGCTGCGGTCCGGTGGCTATCACACTGATCACGTCCATCCGCGCGGGTGGTTGTCGTCCGCCTTCTATGTCGATCTGCCTGCGTCCGTAGCGGAGGAACCGCAGGGCTGGCTGGCTTTCGGGCGGCCCGGCGTGCCGACCCGACCTGCGCTGCCGCCGACGCGCCATGTCCGGCCGGTGCCCGGACAGTTGGTGCTGTTCCCCTCCTATCTCTGGCATGGGACCGAGCCGTTTTCCGGGGATGTCCCCCGGCTGACGGTGGCGTTCGATCTGATACCGCGCTGATTTATCGTCACGGCGGACTGAGGGACCGACCCGAGCATACGTCTTGAGGAACACGGGGACGGTCACGTCCGGCGGCAAAGGGGCGATATCATATGTCGAAGGTCATGCTTTTTCTGGGCGTCGGTGCGTTCGCGCTGGCAAGTGCGGCCTCCGCCGAGCCGATCACCCCAAAGGTCGGCGCCGTTACCGCACCGTTCGAAGCCTTTGCGCAGGAACCGGGCAGCGACTATTTCCTCGCCGATTACGACGCCTATGAAGCCTATCTGAAGAAGCTCGCGAGCCAATCGGACCGTATGAAGCTGGTCGATATCGGCAAGTCGGCGGAGGGACGCACGATGTGGGTCGCGATCGTCAGCTCGCCTGCGAACCTGGCGAAGCTCGGCCATTACCGCGACATCGCACGCAAACTCGCCAAGGCGGAGGTGAAGACCGAGGCCGAGGCGCAGGCGCTCGCGAACGAGGGCAAGGCGATCGTGTGGATCGACGCCGGGATGCACGCGACCGAGACGGTGACGACGCAAAGCCAGATCCATGTGCTCTACCGCATGCTGACCGGGAACGATGCGGAAACGATGCGCGTGCTGAACGACGAGATCATATTGTTCGCACAGGACAATCCGGACGGGCTTCAGCTGGTCGCGGACTGGTATATGCGCAATCCCGACCCCAAGGATCGCGAGTTCCGGACCATCCCGCGTCTCTACCAGAAATATATCGGCCACGATAACAACCGCGACAGCTTCATGGTGCAGATGCCGGAGACCGAGGCGGTCAATCGGATGCTGTTCCGGACCTGGTTTCCGCAGATCATCTTCAACCAGCACCAGACCGGACCCGCCGGCATGGTGGTGTTCGTGCCGCCGTTCCGCGACCCGTTCAACTATAATTACAACCCGATCGTGATGACCGAATTGCAGGAGGTCGGCTCCGCGATGCACAGTCGGCTGGTGTCGGAACAGAAAGGCGGATCGGGGATGCGCAGCGCCGCGCCCTATTCCACCTGGCATAACGGCATGGAACGCTCCGTCGCCTATTTCCACAATTCGATCGGGTTGCTGACCGAGATCATCGGCGGTCCGACCCCGGAAAAGATCCCGCTGATCGCCGACACCCAGCTCGCGCGCAGCGATGAGCCGTTGCCAATCGCACCGGGCGAGTGGCATTTGAAGGACAGCCTGGAATATCAATGGTCGCTGAACCGCGCGGTCATGGATTACGCGTCGCGCAATCGTGAGCGGCTGCTGATGAACATCTGGCGGATGGGCCATCAGGCGATCGTTCGCGGCAGCGAGGATAGCTGGACCACCACGCCGAAACGGGTCGATGCGCTGAAGGAGGCGGGGAAGGGGGCCAAGGCCGACGAAGGCTATGTGGGCTATAACAGCCGCGCGAGGGAGGGGATGGTCGCGCCTTCGCTCTATGCCACGGTGTTGCAGGACCCGGCCAAGCGCGACCCGCGTGGCTATGTGCTGGGTCCCGACCAGCGTGACATGCCGACCACGATCGCGTTTCTCAACGCGCTGATCAAGAACGGCGTCGATGTCGATCGCGCCACCGCGTCGTTCACTGCCGGCGGCAAGCGCTATCCGGCGGGGACATATGTGGTGAAGACCGCGCAGGCATACCGCCCGCACGTGATCGACATGTTCGAACCGCAGGATCATCCGCACGACCCCGAATTTCCCGGCGGTCCGCCCAAGGCGCCATATGACGTCACCGGCTACACGCTGGCCTATCAGATGGGCATTCGCTTCGATCGCGTGCTCGACGATTTTTCGGGCAGCTTCGAACCCGTGCCAGACCTGTTGACGGTGGGCCCTGGCCGCGTGATCGGTTCGGGCAAGGCGGGCTGGATCGTCGGGCATGAGGCGAACAACAGCTTCATTCTCACCAATCGCCTGTTGAAAGCGGGCGTGCCGGTGGCCTGGATCGGGGCCGCGACCAGGGCGGGCGGCAAGGATCTGGCCGCCGGTGCGATCTGGGTCCCGGCGTCGGCGGCCGCTGCTGCCATCATGGCGTCGTCGACCAGGCAGCTCGGGATCGACGCCTATGCCGTGGATCGTGCGCCCGCTGCCACCAGGCTGGCGTTGAAACCGGTGCGCGTCGGCCTGGTCGATCGCTATGGCGGGGTGATTCCCGCTGGCTGGACCCGCTGGTTGCTCGAACAATATGAATTCCCGTTCAGCGTGGTGTATCCGCAAGAGCTGGATGCCGGGAACCTGAACGCCAAATATGATGTGCTGCTGTTTGCGGACGGTACCGTGCCTACGACGCAGGGCGGGCCGTATCCGGGGGGCTATCGCTTCGCGATGCCCGCCGCGAAAAACATCCCGGCCGAGTATCGCGGCTGGCTGGGCGAGGTCACGCCCGAAAAGACGCTTCCCGCGGTCGCGGCGTTCGCAAAGGCCGGGGGGACGGTGGTGACGGTCGGCAGCGCGAACCGACTGGCGACGCTGCTGGATCCGCAGATACAGCCCGCACTGGTCACGAAGAAGGCCGATGGGTCGCTCGCCGCGCTCGACAAGAAGCAATTCTACATTCCCGGCGCATTGCTGTCCGCCCGGGTCGATACCCGCCAGCCGCTGGCATACGGCATGACGCCGACGGTCGATATCTTCTTCGACGAAAGTCAGCCGTTCACGCTGTCCGGCACCGCGGCGAAGAAGGTCGCGTGGTTCGAGGGGGCGGCGCCGTTGCGCAGCGGCTGGGCGGTGGGGCAAGAGCGCCTCGACGGTACGGTCGCGATCGTCGATGCCGATCTGGGCAAGGGCAAGCTGTTCGCGATGGGCCCTGAAATCACCCAGCGCGCACAGCCCTATGCGACGTTCAAGCTGTTGTTCAATGGCCTGCTATACGGTCCGTCGGTGACCGCCACGCGTTGACCTCATGATATAATAGTACGCGATGATGGCATTTTGGGGGCGATTGGGAACAATCGCTCCCTTTTTCTTGGAACTTTTTTCTTTGCGCACGTGAGGTGCCGCGATCGGACCGCGTCATGATCCTTGAGGCCGCCAACGATGCGGTTGGTTCAAGGGGGAAGTTCGACATGGTTGTACGGGGTATCACGCGGGCGTTTCTCGGCGGGAGCTGCGCTTCCATTGCACTCGCCGCCGGCACGGCGCATGCGCAGAGCAGCGTGCCGACCGCGCCGCCAGCCAGCGTACAGGCTGAACAGCCCGAGGATGAGTCGCTCGGGGAAGTCACCGTCACCGGATCGCGCATTGCCCGGTCCGACTATGTCGCGAACAGTCCGATCGTCTCCCTGTCGAGCGATACGCTGGAAAATACCGGTCGTGTCACCGTCGAGAGCGCATTGTCGCAGATGCCGCAGTTCACCGGCGCGTTCGGGCAGGGCAATACCGGCAGCACCAGCACCGGTCTGAACGGCGGCCAGGCCAATGCCAGCCTGCGCGGCCTGGGGGCGAAGCGCACGCTGATCCTGCTGGACGGCCGCCGGATGCAGCCCTCCAACCCCGATGGCTCGGTCGATCTGAACACCATTCCGGAAGCCCTGATCGAGAATATCGAGGTCATCACCGGCGGGGCATCGACCACTTATGGGTCGGATGCGACCGCCGGCGTGGTCAATTTCCGGCTGCGCCGCAATTTCAAGGGCGTGACCCTCAACGGCCAGACCGGCGTGAGCGACTATGGCGACGGCAACACCTATCGCATCACCGCCACCGCCGGTTCGACCTTCGCCGATAATCGCGGCAACGCTGTGCTGTCGTTCGATTATACCCGCCGTGACCCCGCGCAGCAGATCAAGCGCGACTATTATACCTTCCGCACCACCACGCCCGGGCTGAGCACGATCCCGCAGGGTACCGCGCTGTTCGGTGCCAACCTGCCGACGCTCGCCGCGGTCAATTCGGTGTTCGTGGGACAATATGGAACGCCCGCGCTGACCGGCAATGCGGCCGGGCGCTATACCGGGCAGATCGGCTTCAACACCGACCAGACGCTGTTCAGCACGGCGGGCGTTCCCGTGCTCAACTATCGCGATCCCCAGACCGACGAAGCCTATATCGTCAACAGCGGCACCAACAGCCAGCAGGTCAATTTCGGCTATAATGGCGGATCGCTACAGGCCGATCTCGATCGCTATTCGGTGTTCGGCAAGGTCGACTACGACGTCACCGACAACATCAAGGCGTTCGGCCAGTTCAGCTATACCACCTATAATTCGGTCGGGATCACCAACCCGACGCTGGCCTCGAACGTCTATGGCCTGACGGTGCCGACGACGAACCCGTTCATCTCGCCGGCCTTCCGCTCGATCCTGGCGTCGCGGCCCAATCCCAACGCGGCGGTCACCTTCTACAAGGCGCTCAACATCCTGGGTCCGCGCGTCCAGTCCTATGAATACGACGTATATCAGTTGACCGCCGGACTGTCGGGCAAGCTCGGCATCCGCGACTGGACCTGGGACATCTACGCGAACACCAGCAAGGCCAAGTTCCAGAACGCGCAAACCGGCGGCGCCAGCGCGGGCGCCATCTCGCGCCTGCTGAACAGCCCGACCGGCGGCACCGAATTGTGCGCCGGTGGCTTCAACCCGTTCGGTAACGTGACGCCTTCGCAGGAATGCGTTAGTTACATCTCTCGGCGCACGCTCAACACCAACGAACTCCAGCAAAAGACCATTGAAGCAAATATCCAGGGCGGCCTGGCAGAGTTGCCGGCGGGGAGCCTCCGCTTCGCGCTGGGTGCCGACTATCGCAGCAATTCCTATGCGTTCCAGCCGGATGCGCAACTCTCGCTGCCTGACGGGACCAGCGATATCCTGGGCTATAGCGTCCTGCGCGCGGCCGGCGGAACGGTCAGGGTGGGCGAGGTCTATGGCGAGCTGCTCGTGCCGTTGCTGCACGATATCCCATTGATCCAGCAATTCGATCTCGATCTCGGCTATCGCTATTCCAACTATAATTCGGTCGGCGGGGTGCACGCCTACAAGGCCGATGCGAACTGGCAGGTGTTCGACGCGCTGCGGTTGCGCGGCGGATATAATCGCGCGATCCGCGCCCCGAGCGTGGGCGAACTCTACGCCCCGATCTCGACCGGCAGCGTCGCGATCGGCAGCCCCGCCGCGACCACCGCGAACGGCGATCCGTGCGACGTGCGATCGTCCTACCGCGTCGGCGCGAACGGCGCGCAGGTCCGTGCGTTGTGCCTGCAACAGGGTGTGCCGACCGCGATCATCGATAGCTATCAGCTCGGCACGGCGCAGGTGTTCGCGCTGACCGGCGGCAACCCCGACCTTCAGGAGGAAATCGCCGACACCTATTCGGCGGGCGGCGTGATCCAGTCACCCTTCTCGTCGCCGCTCTTCCGCAACATGTCGCTGTCGGTCGATTATTACCGCATCGACATCAAGCAGGCGGTCGGCCCGCTTTCGATCGCGCAGGCATTCCAGTTCTGCTTCAATGCGGGCGGCAACAACCCGCAATATGCCGCCAGCAATTATTACTGCTCGCTGATCTCGCGCAATACGTCGAACGGCGTGCCGGTGAACCCGCTGCAACCGCTGCTCAACCTCGGCACCTTCAAGGTGCGGGGCATCGACGTCCAGTTCGACTGGAAGGTCAATCTTTCGGACATCGGGCTGGGAAGCAACGCCGGGACGGTCGCGCTGAATACCGCGGTCAGCTATCTGGCGTCGTTCACGATCCAGGCACTGCCGGGCGCGCCGAGCTATGATTATGCCGGCAGCATCGGGACCGGCGTCGAAACGACGGCGGGGCTGGCGCATCCCGAATGGAAGTCGGTGACGTCGTTCACCTACTCGCTGGGCGGGGCCAGCCTCGGGCTGCGGTGGCGGTATATTGACGGCATGATTGCCTCGGCGAAGGTCGTGAACCCCGCGAGCAGCACGCGCGGTGTCGACGCATACAACGTGTTCGACCTGAACGCGCGGTTCGAGGCGGGCGATACCACCGAATTCCGGATGGGGGTCACCAACCTGTTCAACACGAAGCCGCCGCAGGTCGGCGACACCCAGGGCAATTACGACGCGCAGAATTACGACGTGATCGGTCGCTACTTCTTCATGGGAATCACCAAGAAGTTCTGATCCGCACGGACTTGAGGAGATAGACGATGAAGACCATGATGCTCTGGGCGGCGCTGATGACGACGACCGCCGCCATGCCCGTCACGGCGCAAGACCTTGCGCCTACCGATCGCACCGCGCTGATCTCTGCGGTCGATGCCAATGCCGCGCCGATCTCGGACACCGCGCTGCAAATCTGGAAATATGCCGAGATGGGCTATCTGGAGACGAAAAGCTCGGCGCTGCTGCAAGCCCGGCTGAAGGCTGCGGGGTTCACGGTGAAGGCGGGGGTGGCCGGCGAGCCGACCGCCTTCGTCGCCAGCTTCCGAAACGGGACAGGACCGGTCATTGGCGTGCTTGCCGAATATGACGCTCTCCCCGGGCTGTCGCAGGCCGCCTTGCCGGTGCGGACCCCCTTGGGTGGGGATGCCGGTCATGGTTGCGGCCACAATCTGTTCGGCACCGCGTCCACCTATGCCGCGATCGCCGTCAAGGACTGGATGGTCAAGAACGGCGTGCAGGGCGAAATCCGCGTCTATGGCACGCCGGCCGAGGAAGGTGGGTCGGGCAAGGTCTATATGGTCCGCGAGGGCCTGTTCAACGACGTCGACACCGTGCTGCACTGGCATCCGGGCAATGCGAACTCCGCATCGCAGGCGCCGTCGCTCGCCAATATTTCCGGCAAGTTCCGCTTTCACGGCAAGTCGTCGCATGCATCGGGCGCGCCCGAAAAGGGGCGGTCGGCGCTGGACGGAGTCGAGGCGATGGACGCCATGGTCAACATGATGCGCGAGCATGTTCCCGACCATACGCGGATCCACTATGTCATCACCAACGGGGGCAAGGCGCCCAACGTCGTGCCGGACGAGGCCGAAGTCTATTATTATGTCCGCGACCAGGATCCGGAGATCGTCAAATCGGTTATGGAGCGGGTCAAGAAGGCCGCGCAGGGCGCCGCGATGGGCACCGAGACGACGGTCGACTTCGAACAGATCGGTGGCGTCTACAGCCTGTTGCCGAACGAAGTGCTGATGAAGGCGATGGATCGCGGGCTGCATGCCGTGGGCGGGATCACCTGGACACCCGAAGAGATCGCCTTCGCCACCCAGTTGCAGAAATCGATGCCGGCGGGCGCCCCCGCTCTCGCCAGCGTCGGCCAGATCGAACCCGCTCGGCTTGAGACGAAGGCGATCGGCGGGTCCACGGACGTGTCGGACGTCAGTTGGGTGACGCCGACGGTGGGGCTGTCGACCGCGACCTTCGTGCCGGGATCGGCGGGGCATAGCTGGCAGAACGTCGCGGCGGCGGGATCGAGCATCGGCGTGAAGGGCGCCATCGTCGCCACCAAGACGCTCGCGCTGACGGCGGCCGAACTCTTCCGCAACCCGGCCGAAATCGCTGCTGCCAAGGCGGAGCTCCAGAAGCGCCGGGGGCCGAACTTCACCTATGAGGCCATGCTGGGCAATCGCAAGCCGCCGCTGGATTACCGAAAGACCGCGTCGGAATAGCCTCGAAGATCGGGCGCTTCCCGGAACGCGCGACCATCATGAGTGTCCATCGGTGTCCAAAGGGGATCCCTGCTCCGTCGCGCCAACATGGCAGGCGAGGCAGGGGGCCGATGCTGACGATGGATGAACCGGAACTCGAGAGCGTTGCCGCCCGGCCTTAGCGATCGTGCGCAGAATGTGCTGTAACATCCCGCTCAGGGAGACGGTGGCGAAGGCGTCGATGTGCGACGACATGGGGGGCTCATCGACGCTATCCGGACCGGAGACCGGATTGCGGCTTCGCCTGAAACCGTCGCTATTGGCATGGCCTATGCCTGTTCGGAGTGGCGCTCCGCAGCCTGGGCCATCCCGCGTCTTCCGCGAAAGGTGCGGGGGCTCATGCCGGCCCGCACGCTGCTTATCCGTGGCGGCTATCAGCGAGCGGTGCGCGCGCCCATCGGCGAGTTGCTCAGCTCGCCGATGGGCGCGAACGGATCACGGGTCCGGGCACGGTGCTGCGGCCTGAATTCGCGTCGCCGGTCTTCAACAGCCTGTCCTTCTTGGTCGACTATTACGACATCTCGATCCGCGACGTGATTTCGACGGTGGCGGGCAACACCACGCTGGCCAAATGCTATAACCAGGACGGCAGCAACCCGAGCTACAGCGCGACCAACACTTTCTGCCTGCTAATCTCGCGCGGCAATAGCGGCGGTATCGCCAATGTCTCGCTGCCCTATCTCAATCCGGGCGGGTTGAAGGCCAGCGGTGTCGACTTCCAGCTCGACTGGGCCGTGCCGCTGGGGTCGCTGGGTAGTCTGGGCGAGGGGCGCTTCACGCTCAACTCGGTCGTCAGCTATCAGATCAAGAACTTCGCAACGGATGCATTCCAGGAGTTCCGGGGCACGATCGACGCGACCAATGCGCTTCCGCTGCCCCGCTGGCGCCATCTGAACGCGATGCGCGACGTCACGGCGGTGATCCGCCCGGCAAACCCTGCGTCCGGCGCGCCGGCCTGTGATCTGTTCGACCTGACCGCGCGGGTTCGTGTGAACGACGCCTATCAGTTCCGGTTCGGCGTCACCAATTTGTTCGACAAGGCGCCGCTGGTGATCGCGGGCACTCCGGGCAATACGCTGCCCGGCACATAGGACGTTCTGGGCCGGTCCTTCTATGTCGGCGTCAAGGCACGGTTTTGATGTGCTTTCGGCCCGCCTCTCCGCAGGCGGGCCGATTTCTTCGGGAAAGATGATGTGGGTGGCGCCGCGATGCCGTTCAACAAGGCGAGCCACGCAGTGCGGTGATCTCCTCCGCGTCGCCGAGCATCAATCCGACGCGCTGATGCAGTCCGGTGGGCAGGATATCGAGGATTCGTGTTTCGCCATCGATCGCCGCGCCGCCCGCCTGTTCGATCAGATAGCTCATCGGATTGGCCTCGTACATCAGGCGAAGCCGGGCTTGTCCGGTGCGCGCGTCGCTGGGGTAGAGGAAGGTGCCACCGCGCTTCAGGATGCGGTGAACGTCGGCCACCATCGATCCGGTCCAGCGCATTGAATAGTCCCGGCCGCACGGCCCCTCGGTTCCGGCGACCCGGTCGTCGACGAAACGGGCGACGGCCTCCGACCATTGGCGCCGCCGCGCCGCGTTGATCGCGAATTCGGGCGTGCCGCCGGGCATCCGGATTGGGCCGTCGGTCAGGTTCCAGGACCCCACTTCACGGTTCAGCGTAAACTCGTACACACCGGTCCCGATCGACAGGATCAGCAGCGTCTGCGGGCCATAGATGGCATAGCCCGCCGCGACCTGCTCCGAACCGGGCTGGAGGAAATCCTCCTCACCGATCTCGCGACCCGCCGCGTCCGCCGGAGCCTTCAGCACCGAGAAGATCGTGCCGACCGACAGGCAGACATCGATGTTGCTCGACCCGTCGATGGGATCGAACAGCAACAGATATTCGCCCTTGGGATAGCGGTTGGGGATGCGGTGGATCGTCTCCATCTCCTCCGACGCCATCGCCGCCAGATGTCCGCCCCATTCATTGGCATCGAGCAAAAAGTCGTTGGCGATGACATCCAGCTTCTTCTGGACCTCGCCCTGCACATTCTCGCTGCCCAGCGACCCGAGCACCTCGCCCAGCGCGCCCTTCGACACGGCATGGCCGACCGTCTTGCAGGCGCGCGCCACCGTCTCGATCAGCAGGCGCAGTTCGGAAGGCAGGTTCGCAGGCCCCCGCTGCTGTTCGATCAGGAAGCGCGTGAGCGACATTCGTGGCATCATGGTCAGGCTCCGGGAACGGTGGAGGAGAGAGAAGGCGTCAGGGGTTCGCTGGAGCCGCGGGCGATCAGGCGCCCGGCCAGCACCACCTTGCGGACCGCCGCATCGGCATGGTCGAGTCGGTCGATCAGCATCGTCATGGCGGTGCGGCCGATCTCCTCGACCGGCTGCTCGATCACCGACAGGCCGCCGCCGACCAGATCCATCCACCCCTCATTGTCGAACCCGGCCAGCGCCATGTCGCCCGGCACCGACAGGCCGAGCCCGTGCAGCGTGCGCAGCACCGCCATCAGGGCCAGGCCGTTGCTGGCCACCAGCGCCTCGGGGCGGTCCGGGCGGGCGAGCCGGTCGGCGACGATCCGCGCCACCTCGCCATCGCCATGCGGCACGGCGATCGCCTCGGCCTCGAGGCCCAGCCGCCGCGCCGCTGCCTCGAAGCCCGTGCGGCGTTCCTCGCCGGTGCTGCTCGAAGCGCCGAACAGTCCAGCGATCCGGCGGAAGCCGCGCGCATGGAGATGCTCGACCAGCATCGCCGCCATCGCCGCATTGTCGAGCACCACGCAGTCATGCGCGATGCCGGGCGTGGTGCGATCGATCAGGATCATGGGATAATCGGGCTTGGTCTTGGCCAGTTTGGCCAGCCCCTGCCGGGTCGGTGCCAGGATGACGCCAGTGACGCGCTCGTCCTGCATCAGTTGCAGGTACATGGCCTCACGGACCGGATCCTCGTCGGTGTTGCACAGGATCACCCGCATGCCACGCGCATAGGCCAGGTTCTCGATGACGCGCGAGACGGCGGTGAAGAACGGGCTGCGGATGTCCGCGACGACCAGCCCGATGGTGTTGGTATGCCGCGAGCGCAGCCGCCGCGCGGCAAGGTTTGGCCGATAGCCCGTCGAGCGCACCGCCGCGAGCACGCGGTCGCGCATCGACTCATCGACGTTGCGACCGCCCAGCACGCGCGAGACGGTCGCGGTCGAGACATTGGCGACTCGCGCTACATCCTTGATGCCTACCGTCATGGAAAACGTTCTCTCCTCTCCGCAGCGTGATCTGACGTCGCTTTCTGCCTTTTCATGCCCGCTCACCTGATTTGTGGCAAGCGCTATTGACTTAAATTCGAGAAAACGTTTTCTAGAGCAGCAAGCGATGATCAGAGTCGCGTCGGAGAGGCCCGAGAGACATGTCCACCCAAGCCCCACCCCCTGCCGTCCGCCCGGAGTTGATCCGGCTTGGGGCCATCGCGACCGACAAGCAGGACGCGATCCGCCAGGCGGGGCAAATGCTCGTCGCGGCGGGCTGTGTCGGGCCGCGCTATGAGGACAGCATGATCGCGCGCGAAGGCGTGGCGAACACCTATCTGGGCTCGGGCGTGGCGATCCCGCACGGCTTGGGCGAGGACAAGGGGTTGGTCCGCCGCGACGGAATCGCGGTCCTCCAGTTCGTTGACGGGATCGAATGGAATCCTGGTCAAGTCGCACATCTGGTCGTCGGCATCGCCGCCAGTTCGGACAGCCATATCGCAATCCTGCGCCGCCTGACCCGCCTGATCCAGGACGAGGCGCGGCTTCACCAGCTGGCGACCACGACCGACCCGTCACTGATCATCGCAGCGTTGCAGGATGATGCCGTCGACCAAAACCGGGCCCGCCTGCCGGCCGAGGATCTGGACGAGCGGGTGACCTGGACCGTCGATTATCCGACCGGCCTGCACGCCCGCCCCGCCGCCGCCTGGGCCGAAGCCGCCAAGGCGCTGCCCGTCGCCCTGCGCGTCCGCCACGACGCAGAAACCGCCGATCCGCGCAGCCTGGTCGCTCTCCTGCAACTCGGGCTGAAGGCGGGGAACGCGATCACCATCTCGGCGTCGGGCTCTGGTGCAAAGGCTGCGCTGGACAGCTTCCACGGCACGATCGCGCGCCTGACCACGCGCGAAAAGGCCGATGCCGCCCGCGCTGCCGAAAAGGCCGCCGCCGCCGTGCCGGTCCAGGGCTGGAAGCCGGTCGGCACGCCCGCGATGATAGCGGGTGTCGCGGCCAGTCCCGGCCTCGCGATCGGCAAGGTCCATGTCCTGGCCTCCGCCGAGCTGGACGTGGTCGACCATCCCGTCGACCTGGCGACCGGCGGCGCGCTGCTGGAGGGGGCGCTGGTCCGTACCCGCGCGCAGATGCAGCGGCTGATCGACGACACCACCCGCCGCCTGGGCGCGGGCGATGCGGCGATCTTCAAGGCGCAGGCGGGCCTGCTCGACGACACCGACCTGATCACGCTCACCTGCCAGCTGATGGTCGAGGGACATGGTGTCGCATGGGCCTGGCATCAGGCGATCGAGCGCATGGCGGGTCAGCTGTCGGCGCTGGGCAATCCGGTGCTGGCCGCGCGCTCGGCCGATCTGCGCGATATCGGGCGGCGCGTGCTGGCGCAGATCGACCCCGGTCTCGGTCTGGGCACGCTGGACGACCTGCCCGATGCGCCGTGCATTCTGGTCGCGGGCGATCTGGCGCCGTCCGACACCGCCGCGCTCGACACCAACCGCGTAGCGGGCATCGCCACCGCGCTGGGCGGGCCCACCTCGCACAGCGCCATTCTCGCCCGGACGCTCGGCCTGCCCTCGGTCGTGGCGGCGGGCGCGGACCTGTTGTCGCAGGCGGCGGGGACTGTCGCGATCGTCGATGGCGATACCGGCCGCGTCTGGCTCGACCCGTCCGAGGCCGACCTGGCCTCGGCGCGCGAGTGGATCGCTGCCATCGCCGCACGCCGCGCCGCCGAGGAGGCCGAGCGCAGCCGCCCGGCGGTGACCCGCGACGGCCACAGCGTCGCCATCGCCGCCAATGTGAACCGCCCCGATCAGGTCGCCGAAGCGCTGGCGCAGGGTGGCGAGGGCGTCGGCCTGATGCGCACCGAGTTCCTGTTCCTCGAAGGCGGCGACAGCCCCAGCGAGGACGAACAATTTGAAGTCTATCGCGCGATGATCGACGCGCTGGACGGCCGCCCGCTGATCGTCCGTACGCTCGATATCGGCGGCGACAAGCAGGTGCCGCATCTGCACCTGCCGAAGGAGGAGAACCCGTTCCTGGGTGTGCGCGGTGCGCGGTTGTTGCTGCGCCGCCCCGACCTGCTGGAGCCGCAACTGCGCGCGCTCTATCGCGCCGCCAGGGAGGGCGGCGACCTGTCGATCATGTTCCCGATGATCACCTCGGTCGCCGAGCTGCTGACCCTGCGCGAACGGTGCGAGGCGGTGCGCGTGGCGCTCGACGCGCCGGTGGTGCCGGTCGGCATCATGATCGAGGTACCCGCCGCCGCCGTGCAGGCCCATGCGCTGGCGAAGCACGCCGATTTCTTCTCGGTCGGCACCAACGACCTGACCCAATATGCGCTCGCCATCGACCGGCAGAATCCCGAACTGGCGAGCGAGGCCGACTCGATGCATCCCGCCGTGCTCAAGCTGATTGCGATGACCGTGGAGGGTGCGCGGAAACATGATCGCTGGGTCGGCGTATGCGGCGGGCTGGCGGGCGATCCGTTCGGGGCGGCGCTGCTGACCGGGCTGGGCGTTACCGAGTTGTCGATGACCCCACGGGACCTGCCCGCCGTCAAGGCGCGGCTGCGGGTCAGCGAGCTGCCTGCGCTCCAGGCGCTCGCCGCCCACGCGCTGACCGTGGAGAGCGCCGCCGAGGTGCGCGCGCTGGACGTCGCACAGGTCGTCGAGATCCGCGAGAGGAGCGCCGCGTGATGCGTATCGCGACCGTCACCTTCAATCCCGCGATCGACCAGACGATCACGCTCGACCGGTTGGTGCCGGGCGAAGTGCACCGCGCCCGCTCGATCCGGCAGGATGCAGGCGGAAAGGGCGTCAATGTCGCCAGTTGCCTGGCCGATTGGGGTGCGCCGGTCACCACGTTCGGCCTGCTCGGCGAAGGCAATGCCGCGCTGTTCGAGATGCTGTTCGAGCAGAAGGCGATCCAGGACCGTTTCATCCGCATCGCGGGCGACACCCGCGTCAACATGAAGATCGTCGACGATACGGACACCACCGACATCAACATGAGCGGTCCGGTGGTCGGCGAGGCCGATGTCGCCCAGGTCACGCAAGGCGTGGCGGCGTTCGCGGGCGAGGACGCGCTGATCGTCCTGTCGGGCAGCCTGCCGCCCGGATGCGACCCGATCCTCTATGCCGAGATGGTCGCGACGCTGACCGCGCGCGGCGCGCGGGTGCTGCTCGACACCAGCGGCGCGCCGCTCACCCAGGCCCTGCGCGCCGATGTGCTGCCGATGATCGTCAAGCCCAATCGCCGCGAACTGGCCGCCTGGGCCGACACCTCGCTGGAGACCATGGCCGATGTCGTGGGGTGCGCCACCGCGCTGCATCGGCGCGGCGTGGCCTTGGTGGTCGTGTCGATGGGCGGGGACGGCGCGCTTTTCGTGTCGGAGGAAGGCGCGCTCGTCGCGCATCTGCCCGCCGGGCCGCTCGCCAGCACGGTCGGTGCAGGCGATGCGATGGTCGCGGGGCTGGCCGCCGGGATCGCCGAGGGCGCGGGGCTGGAGCGGATCGCGCGACTGTCGACCGCCTTCGCCGTCGCCAAGCTGGGGCGGCTGGGGCCGCATCTGCCCGATCTGGCAACCATCGACGCGCTGGCGGCGCAAGTGACGATCAGCGGAGCCGGGATCAACGGCCCGTCCATGGTGGGAGAGGACGCATGAAGAGGCTGTTGGCGATCGTCGACGCCGGGGACGCGGGCGTCACCGGCGTCCTGGCGGGCGAGGCACTGCGCCGCGCGGCGCGCGATGCGGGCCGGTCGATCGAGATTGAACTGCGCACCGCGCAGGGCGTGGTCAATCCGGTATCGGCCGGGGACGACGACATGCTGCTGTTCGTCGGGGCCGAGGACAGCGCCGACGCGGCGACCCGCGCGCGCGCCGACCGGCTGCTGACGCTGGAGGCGGTGCTCGCCGATCCGGCCGCCGCCCTGGCTATCGGCGAGAACACCCGCGCCGCGACGAAGAAGATCGTCGCGATCACCTCCTGCCCCACCGGTATCGCGCATACCTTCATGGCGGCGGAGGGGTTGCAGGAAGGCGCGCGGCAACTCGGCTATGACATCCATGTCGAGACGCAGGGGTCGGTCGGCGCGGGCAACCCGCTGACGCCCGAACAGATCGCCGAGGCCGATGTCGTGATCATCGCCGCCGATCGCGAGGTCGACCGCGCGCGTTTCGCGGGCAAGCGGGTGCTGGCCAGCAATACCAAGCCTGCCATCACCGGCGGCGCGGCGCTGATCGAAAAGGCGCTGGCCGAGGCCAAGGTGCAGGGTGGCGCGACGACCGCCGCCAGCACCCCTGAGGCAACCGAGCGTGCCGGGCCGTACAAGCATCTGATGACCGGCGTTTCGTTCATGCTGCCCTTCGTGGTGGCGGGCGGCCTGCTGATCGCGCTCGCCTTCGCGCTGGGCGGCATCCACGCCAATGACGAGGCGAATGCGGGCACGCTCGCTTATGCCCTGTTCACCATCGGGGCCAAGGGCGGCTTCGCGCTGATGGTGCCCGCGCTTGCGGGGTACATCGCCTATTCGGTCGCCGACCGGCCCGGCATCGCGCCGGGCATGATCGGGGGGATGCTGGCGAGCAGCTTGGGTGCGGGCTTTCTGGGCGGCATCGTCGCAGGCTTCATCGCAGGGTACGGCGTCGATGCGCTCAACCGCGTCATCCGCCTGCCGAAGAACCTCCAGGGGTTGAAGCCGGTCCTGATCCTGCCGCTGCTCGGCACGCTGCTGACCGGCCTGCTGATGATCTATGCGGTCGGCACGCCGGTCGCCGCCGTGTTGTCCTTCCTGACCGAATGGCTGCGCGGAATGCAGGGGTCGAACGCGGTGCTGCTGGGGCTGATCCTGGGCGGCATGATGGCGTTCGACATGGGCGGGCCGGTCAACAAGGCGGCCTATGCCTTCTCGGTCGGACTGGTCGCCAGCCAGGTCTATACCCCGATGGCAGCGACCATGGCGGCGGGCATGACCCCGCCGCTCGCCATCGCGCTCGCCACCCGGCTGTTTGGCAACCGCTTCACGGCGGACGAGCGGGAGGCGGGCGCGGCGGCGGCGGTGCTCGGCCTGGCCTTTATCAGCGAGGGTGCGATCCCCTTCGCGGCGCGCGATCCGCTTCGGGTGATCCCGTCGCTGATGGCGGGTTCGGCGGTGGCGGGGGCGATCTCGATGGTCGCGGGCGTCGAACTGCGCGTGCCGCATGGCGGCGTCTTCGTGCTGCCGATCCCCGGCGCGGTCACGCATCTTGCCGCCTATGTCGTGGCGCTGGCGGCCGGAGTGGTGGTCAGCGCGGTGCTGGTCGGATTGGTGAAGCGCCCGGTCACGCAGGTCTGACATCTGCGGCCTTCGGGGCGGACAAGAGTTTTCCAAGAGGGGAAAATGTCATGGCTGGAGTGAAGAGCCTCGCGGCGATCGCCGCGCTGGGCATGGGAATGGCTGCGTCCGGTGCGCGAGCGGAGGACGTACCGCCAGCGACGGGGCCTGCGGCACCGCAGGTATCGCGTCAGGCGACCAAGACGGTGCCGGTGGTGCTGGGCCAGAAGAAGAAGGGCGTCGAGACCTATCAGCCGCTGGCCGATGACGGGATCACCCTGGCGCTCAACTATACCGGTGAGGCCGCTGTGAACGCGACCGGCGGCTTTGCGCAGAAGGCCGCCTATACCGGGCAAATCTATGTCGGTGCGGACATCGACTTCGACAAGATCGCCGGGATCAAGGACGGTGGCCTGCACCTGGCCATCACCAACCGACACGGCCAAAGCCTGTCGCAGATCGCCATTGGCAACAACACCTCGGTCCAGGAAGTCTGGGGCACCCAGAACACGCACCTCGCCATCCTGACCTGGGAGCAGAAGCTGTTCGGCGGCGCGCTCGATATCGAGGCGGGCAAGAGCCAGGCGAACATCCATTTCCTGAACTCGCCCTATTATTGCCATTTCCAGACCAACTCGGCCTGCGGCAATCCGACCTTCGTCTTCAAGAACAGCAACTTCACCTATTTCCCGGCGTCGAGCTGGATGGCCAAGGCCAAGCTGACGGTGGCCGACCGATGGTTCGCCCATGCCGGCATCTACGAGGTCAATCCCAACCGCAAGCGGCCCGACGACAACGGTTTAAGCCTCAGCTTCAAGGGCGGCACCGGCTTCGTCGTGCCCTATGAGCTGGGCTATGCCTCCGACTATCAGGCCGACCGGCTGCCGCGTCATTACATCCTGGGCGGCTGGATCGACCGGGGCGACTATGCCGATCCGCTGCGCGACGACCGGGGCGGAATTGCGATCCTGAGCGGACGGCCCGCCGCGACGCTCAAAGGCCGCAGCGGCCTCTATGTCCGGTTCGACCAGATGCTGACCCGGCCGGATCTGAATTCGCATCGCGGGCTGGGCGTGTTCGGCGTGGCGATGACCAACCTGTCCGGTCGGGTCGAGGAGCGGCATTTCCTGGAACTGGGTCTGCTTCAGACCGGCACCTTCGCGGGCCGCGATCAGGACACGATCGGCTTCGTCATCAACCAGCAGAGCTTCTCCGACCTGGCGATGGCGCGGATGCGCGCGGCTCGGCTGGCGGCGGGCGGTGACGGCAACATCCGGCGCAACCAGTATATGATGGAACTGGCCTATGGCGCGCAGATCGGACCCGCCGTCCGCGTCTCGCCCAACATCCAGTATATCCTCCATCCCGACCAGACCGGAATGCCCTTCCGCCGGACGAGCATCCCCAATGCCCTGGTCTTCGGGTTCAAATTCACCATCGACGCGCCCACCCTGATTGCCGCCGCCCGCCGGTGACGGGTGCCATGGCCCGCTAAAGACCCCCCGGCGGTGCGCAGGGGTTCAGGCTTTCGCGGAACAGTGGCGTGCTATGAAGTCGCCATGCGCGGGCATATGCCCGGTCGCAGCCCGGGTCACCGCCGCGATCCGTCCCAATCGCGCGCGCAGCTCGTCCCTCGGCACGGCGGTCGCCAGCGGATCATGGCCGCTGGCGACCAGCCCCTGTCCATCCATCACCGCCAGCCAGCTGGTCTTGGTGAACAACTCGTCCGCCTCGTGATAGACGCGGCCCGTGCGGGCGTAGATGGCCAGCCGTTCGACCAGAGTCTCGGGGATGTCCATGCCCGCCAGTTCGCGCCAATAGGCGGTGTCGCGCCGCTCGGTCGCGTGGAAATGCAGGATCAGAAAGTCGCGGACACTGTCGAACTCCGCCGCCATCAGCCGGTTGTAACGGCGCGTGTCCGCCGGCTCGAACGCCTGGGTGGGCAGCATTTCCAGCAGCCGCGCGATCCCCGCCTGGATCAGATGGATGCTGGTCGACTCCAATGGCTCCAGAAAGCCTCCGGCCAGGCCCAGCGCCACGCAGTTGCCGATCCAGAACCGGTCCCGCCGTCCGGTGCGAAAACGCAAGGGGCGCGGATCGGCCAGCGGCGCGCCATCGAGATGGGCCAGCAGCGTCGCGACCGCCTCGTCGTCGGACAGATGGCGGCTGGCATAGACCAGGCCGTTACCGGTGCGATGCTGAAGCGGGATGCGCCATTGCCAGCCCGCACCATGCGCGGTCGAGCGGGTGAACGGCGTTGGCGGCCCGACATTGGCGGTGGGCACCGCGACCGCACGGTCATTCGGCAGCCAATGCCCCCAATCCTCGAACCCGGCGCCCAGAGCACCCTCGATCAGCAGGCCGCGAAAGCCCGAACAGTCGATAAAGAAATCGGCCGCGACCCGGCGCCCATCGGCCAGCACCACCGCCTCGATGAAATCGCGTGGGGCCCCGCGCTCGACCGACACGACACGGCCCTCCTCACGGCGAACGCCAGCGGCCTCGGCATGGCCGCGCAGGAAACGGGCATAGAGCGCGGCGTCGAAATGAAAGGCATAGCCGATATGCGCAAGCGGCGTATTGCCCGACTGGGGCCGCATGAACCGGCCCGCGCGCGCGGCGGCCGCACAGATTGAATAGGCTTCGAGCGGAAGGGCCTCCCCCGCCAGCCGCAGCCGCTGCCACATCGCCTCGAACGGCACCGCGCCCTTGTCGATGCCGTACACGCCAAAGGGATGGAAATAGCGATGGCCGGGTCGCCGCCAGTCGACGAACTCGATACCCAGCTTGAACGTGCCCTGCGTCGCGCGGACGAAATCGTCCTCATCGATGCCGAGCAGCGCGTTGAAGGCCTGGATCGGCGGGATGGTCGCCTCGCCGACGCCGACGGTGCCGATTTCCTCGGATTCGACCAAGGTGATCGTCGGTCCCCCAGGTCCCAGCACACGGGCGAGCGCGGCGGCCGCCATCCACCCGGCGGTGCCTCCGCCGATGATCGCGATCCGGCCGATGGGCGCGTCGTCGCTCATGCCGCCAGCCGACATTGCAGGAACAGATTGCCGGTCAGCCGTCCCGCGCTGGGGTCAGCAGCCCGATTGGGAATGCGGGTGATGCGCCCCGAATGGAGCAGGTTCGCGCGGTAGAGGATCAGCCGGTCGGGCCTGGCGGCAATGGCATCGATCATTTCGAACGCGGCATCGCCATCGGAGCAGTAACCGGCGGGCGGTGGCGGATCGCTGGCACGGGCGGCGTGATATGAAGACAGGCGATCGGCATCCAGCGTCTCGAAGCCGGTGGCGCGATGGCGAAAAAACGCGGTGCCGTCCACGTTGCCCGGTGAGAGGAAGTGGACGGTGGCAAATTGCAGCCGGTCGGCGGTGTCGACATGCGGCACGCGTTGATCCTCGGATAATGCGGCGGGATCGGTGGTGACCAGCGAAAAATTGCCGCGCGCGCGGGCAGGGCGCACGGCGGTGCCGGTGAAATACATCTCGATCAGCGGCAGGACCCGGCGCACCATCGCATCGACATAGGCGACCGGCGCAGGACCGAGCAGGCCAGGATAGGCGCTGCCCACCCCGGCGGCCGGGGCAAAGGCGGACCGCGTGGCGGCGAAATCGCGCAGATGCTCGATCCATCCGGTCGCACCGTCCAGAATGACGACCGGCTCGCGCTCATGACCGATCTGGCGGACGGTCGGGATGGCATCGGCGGCGAATTCCAACACGGGCGGCATGGCCATGATCCTTCCTACCCCCTGTGCGAAAAAAGACCGGCATGGTCCGTCATCCAGACCATGCCGGCAGGCGGGGATCAATAGGTCGCGCGGAGCGACAGGCCGAAGCGGCGATCGTTCAGCTGATACTGAAGCGGCTGGCCCATCGTGCCGATGTACGTGACGTTCATGCGGTTGGTCAGGTTCACCGCATCGGCGGAGACCGCGATATGACTGTTCAGATTGACGCTGACCGAGGCATCGAGCGACGCATAGGGCTTGGCATATTGCGGCTGGTTCGTGCCCGCACCGAACGTCTGGTCGAGATAGCTCGACCGCCAGTTATAGGCGAGGCGCGCGGTCAACGGCCCCTTTTCGTACAGGCCGATCAGATTGTAATTATGCTTGGACAGCTTCTCCAGCGGCAATTGCGTGTTGCCCGATCCGGCGATGGCGAACGGGTTGGTGACGTTGGAGTCGACATAGGTGTAATTCGCCTGCACGCCGAAGCCGCTGAGCAGGCCGGGCAGGAAGTCGAAGAACTGCTGATAGCCGATCTCGGCGCCCTTGACCGTGCCCTTGCCTGAATTCAGCACGGTGTTGACGTCATAGGCGCGCCCCTGAAAATTCTGGACGATCACGCCGCTGGCCAGGAAGCCGTCGACCTTCTTGTAGAAGAGACCGCCGGTCAGCGATCCGGCCGGCGCGAAATACCATTCCGCGGTCACGTCGAAATTGTTCGATGAGATCGGCCGCAGGCGCGGATTGCCCGAATTGGCGCTGGGACGGCCGGTGATCGGATTGATCTGATTGGGGTTGTTCAGCGTCAGGTTGGTCGACAATTGATCGAAATTCGGCCGCGCCAGCCCCTTGGAATAGGCGAAGCGCATCTGGAATTCTTCGGTGATCCGCGCCCGCAGGTTCACGCTGGGCAGCGCGCGGGTATAGCTGTTCTGGATCGAGAGCGGCGAACTGGTCCCGTCGGAATTGAACTGGGTGCCGAACGAGGTCAGGTCGGTCTTGACCAGCCGGACACCGATGCCGCCATCGAAACGCAGGCCCGCGCCTTCGAAGGCATAATCGACCGCGCCCCAGGCGGTGTAGGTCTTCTCGGTCTGCGAATTCAGGTCGCCCGGTGCGAAGGCATCCTTCGTCTGGGCTCCAAAGAGGGCATAGAGCGCCTTGGTCTGCGCCCAGACCCCGTCGCCGGCGGGGAAGGCGGGGTAGAGGAAACCGCCGGTCACGCTGCGTCCGTCGAAGAAGTTCTTGGACGGACCCGGCATCGCCAGCTGGGGATTGCGGCTGAGCGGGATCAGCGCGGTGCCGTCCGGTGCCGAACAGGACCGATCGGGCCCGGTGGCATAGAGGCAGACGCCGTTCCAGGTGCCACGCAGATCGATCGAATTGTCCGAATAGCGTGCGCCCCCGCGCAATTTTTGCAGGAAGCCGCCCTCCAGATCATATTCGATGTCATAGGCCAGGGCGAGCGTGTCGGCGTCGTTGCGCTGCAATGCGTCGGCGATGAACGGCGTGCTGTAATTGGCCGGATTGCTGAGCAGCGCCTTGTCGCGCACGTCCCATTGCGGACGGCTGCCGCGCAGGTCGAAGTCGATGATCGACGGGTGCGGCGACCCGGTGGGCGTATTCTGCCCGGCTGCGGTAAACAGCGACAGGACGTGGCCGTTGCGGTCGGCGTTGTAATAGCTCTTCAGATACTGGGCGTCGAAATGGACCTTGGCCCGGTCCGTCGCCTGCCACTCGGCGGCCAGGGTGAAGTTCTGGCTCTGGCTCCACAATTCCTGATCGAAACGGCCGGTTTCGAAATTCTGCCCGCGCAGCGAGCCGGAGGTCGCATAGCCTTCGTTGTTGAAGGTGAAGGTCGATCCGGGCAACGGGTTGGACTCGCTGCCGCCATTGACCGTGTAATAATAGGCGCCGCGCCGGTTGAACCAGTATTTCGCGAGCTGATATTGACCGGTGATCAGCAGGTTGTCCGCGGCCTGCCATTGCACCGCGCTGGCGATACCCAGGCGACGGCGATCACCCAGGTCGTCATAGACCTGCATACCCATCGGCGCCTTGGCATTGGCGGGCGCACCGGAAATGCTGCCGGCCGGAATCGGCTGCTGCGGGTTCGCGAGGATGCCGTCCTGGCGGTAATGGCTGGTCGAATAGACGGCGTTGAAGAGGAAGCCGATCTCCCCGATGCCGGTGTCGAAGCGGTTGCTGTACAGGCCCGAGGCCGAATAGCCGAACTTGTCGACGCGGTCGTAATAATTGCCGCGCAGCGTGCCGCTGATCGTCTGGCCCGGCTGGTCGAAGGGGAGGCGGGTGCGCAGGTTGACCGCGGCGCCGACGCCGCCCTCGATGATATTAGCGGGCGCGTTCTTGTAGACGTCGATACCGCCCAGCAGTTCGGGCGGAATCCCCTCCAGATCGAAGGCGCGGCCACCCGATGCCGAATAGATGGCGCGGCCGTCGAGGAAATTCTGCACCTGGGTCAGGCCGCGCACGGTGATGGCGGGCGATGTGCGGTGATCGAAGTCGGTAGCGCCTTCGCCGTACCGGCGCTGAATCTGGACGCCGGTGATGCGCTGTAGCGCCTCGGTCGTGTTGGCGTCGGGCAGCTTGCCGATATCCTGGGCCTGCACCGAGTCGATGATCTGATTGGCGTTGCGCTTCAAAGCCTGGGCCGAGCGCAGCGATTCGCGCACGCCGGTGACGACGATGTCCTGATCCGAAACGCCCTGTTCGGCCACCTGCGACGCATTCAGCGCGCCGGTCGGCTGGCTGGGGTCGCGGCCCTGCTCGACGCGAAGTTCGGCACCGCGCTTTGGCGGTGCGACGGCGGCCTGTGCGTTGGCGATGTTCTGAATGCCACCCGTCGCGATCGCAACGATGGACGCGCCGAACAACCAGCGCGATGCAATATCTCGCATATATCCTCCCCCCAATGTCCGTCCGCTACCCTGCGGCTCGCATCCTCATTGGCATAAACGAAAATGCCTGACAAATGAAATTGAATGAAAGCGATAGTATTTTTGCGTTAGGCGTAACATAATGATTTAGCTGCCGAATTCTTGAAGAACTCACTGCGTCGTGGATTTTGAATGTCAGTCCATAACGCGGCAGGGGACCAAATGAACTTGCTTTAATTGTCGTGAAATCGGGGTGTTTTGGGTAGGATTTCGCAAATTTATCAACAGTTTGCTTGTCGGTGGCCCAGAGGGCTGTCTCAGATTGGTGCCAATAGCGCCTTGGGGCGTCCAGCGACTATAGCCGAGAAGCCCAACGGCTCGACGGCTCCAACGAAGGCAAAGCCTGAAGTCTGACAATTGCTGTATGCTGATGGCCGTATTCAGGTTGGCAGGGTGAGGGCGGATCATCCCGCGCAATCGCTCCGCTGTCTGACGACGTGCCGTATCCAGGGGTATAAGTTTGTCCGCGCTAAAGTGTATGATCCCGGCATTTGATGCTGCGGGCTTGATGCGAATCGTGCGGTGTCGTTTTGCCATGCTTTGCAGATGGTTTCGTGAGGTGTGAGGCCTTTGAGGGTCTCGAGCCTGCGTTCGAAGCTGTAGGCAGCGACGAAGTCGCCGAGATGCTGCCGAAGCTGGTCGCGGCTGTCTAATGGTACCGCTTGACGGTCGCTTCCTTGATGGTGCGGTTCATCCGCTCCACCCCGGCCTTTGCCGGGGCAGGCTCTGCCCGTTGGTCCAGGGATGCTCCACCTTGGTCAGGCGATGTTCGATGCCGTTCTCGTCGCAGACGCGGTCGAAGATGTGGTGGAAGGCGTATTTGTCGCAGGCACGATCGGTGAACTGGATGCCATTGTCCGTCAGCACAGTGTGGATACGGTAGGGCACAATCGCGTTCAACCCTTACGCCATCGTGAAAGCCGATCGCCGTGGAGAACACCTTGAGTTTCGGCGCCTTTGCCATCCAACGCTCCTTTTCCGGGCGAACTCCCACAGCCTGTCGTGCGTTGCACAGGGGCAAGGAGAACCGGCATGGCCGCACGCGCTTACTGGCAGGGACAGATCAAGCTCGCCTTGGTCTCGATCCCAGTGGAAATCTACTCCGCGACCCGCTCGGGTGCGACCGTCTCGTTCAAGCAAATCCACGAACCCAGCGGCAAACCGATCCATTACGAGAAGGTGGTGACCGGCATCGGACCCGTGGACAAAGACGAGATCATGAAGGGCTATGAGGTAGCCAAAGGCGAATATGTGCTGTTGGAACAGGACGAGATCGACGCGGTCAAGCTGGAGAGCAAGAAGACGCTGGAGCTGACGCAATTCGTCGACGCGGACGCGGTCGACGTGCTCTATTATGAGAAGCCCTTCTTCGTGGTGCCAGCCGATGATCTGGCGAACGAGGCGTTCATCGTGCTGCGCGAGGCCCTGAAGCGAACCCGCAAGGTCGGGCTGGGGCAACTGGCGCTCAGGGGTCGCGAATATGTGGTAAGCCTGAAGCCATCGGGGCGGGGCATGGTTCTGGAAACGTTGCGCTACGCCGACGAAATGGAGAAGGCCCAAGGCTATTTCCGTGAGATACCCGATGACGAGCCCGAAGGCGAGTTGCTGGAACTGGCGGAGGCGCTGATCGACCGAAAGAGCGGGCCGTTTCACCCGCAGGAATATCATGACCGCTATGTCGATGCGCTTCGCGACCTGATCGAACGCAAGCGCAAGGCCAGGGGCAAGAAGATCATCGAAGATGACGGGGAGGACAAGGCGGCCAAGGGCAGCAATGTCGTCGACCTGATGGCGGCTCTGCGTCAGTCGATGGGCGGCAAGGGCGGCGCGTCATCGGCGAAGAAACCGGCCCAGAAGAAGCCGGTTGCGAAGAAGCCGGCGTCCGGCAAGTCGACCAGGCATGTGGCGAAGAAACGTGCCTAAGCGCGCAGCCAAGGCGGAGGCGCCCCTGCTTGCGACCTATAACGCCAAGCGGGACTTCGCCCGTACCGCCGAGCCCGCCGGGACGCTCGAGCCCGGGCATGGCAACCTCTTCATGGTCCAGAAGCATGACGCCACCCGGTTGCATTGGGACTTTCGACTGGAAATGGATGGCGTGAAGCATGACGCCACCCGGTTGCATTGGGACTTTCGACTGGAAATGGATGGCGTGCTGAAGAGTTGGGCCGTGACACGCGGCCCCAGCCTCGATCCCGCCGAAAAGCGGCTGGCGGTCCGCACGGAGGATCATCCGCTGTCCTATGCGACCTTCGAGGGTACGATCCCCGCCGGCGAATATGGCGGCGGCACGGTGATGTTATGGGATCGCGGCACCTGGTCGCCGGTCGCGGGCAAGTCCGCGTCGGACATCGACGCTGGCCATCTTCACTTCGTGCTGCATGGGGAGCGGATGCGGGGCGAATGGATGCTTATCCGCCTGAAGCCACGCGGCAAGGAGCGACGCGAGAACTGGTTGTTGCGCAAGGTGCGGGATGCGGAGGCCGGGGGCACCGACGTGCTGGTCAAAGAGGCGCTGACCAGTGTCGCCACCGGACGAACGATGGCGGAGATCGCAGACGGACGACCCGCACGCTCATCCAAAAGGAAGGTCGCGGCGGCCGGTCGCGCATCGCCACCGCGCACGCGCCGGGGCAAACCGACATTGCCCGCGTTTCGCAAGCCCCAGCTATGCACTCTGCAGGACACCGTCCCCACCGGCACCGCATGGCTGCATGAGATCAAGTTCGACGGCTATCGCGTGCTGGTGGCAATTGCCGATGGCCGAGCCAGGATATTCACCCGCACGGGCCTCGACTGGACCGACAAGTTTCCCGACATCGCCCATGCCGCAGCCCGGTTGACCGGCACCGCGCTGATCGATGGCGAGGCGGTGGCGTTCAAGGACGGGCGGCCCGACTTCTCGACGCTGAAGAACGCGATCGGGGAGGGTGGCGAGACCGTGCTGATGGCGTTCGACTTGTTGGAACAGGATGGCGAGGATCTGACCGCGCTTCCGACGCTGGAGCGGAAGGAACGGCTACGCTCGCTGCTGGCCGATGCGCCCGCCGACATCCGCTTTTCCGAACATGTGATCGGCCAGGGAGAGGCGCTATTGGATCAGATGTGCCGCGACGGGTTGGAAGGCGTGGTGTCGAAGCGCGCGGATGCGCCCTATCGCTCCGGCCGCACGCGTGCCTGGGTCAAGGTCAAATGCGTCAAGCGGGATGCCTATGCGATCGTGGGCTGGCTTCCATCGGACAAGCGCCGTGGCTTCAAATCGCTGCTGCTGGGGCGAGAGGGGCCGGACGGCTACGTCTTTGCGGGCAAGGTCGGTACCGGGTTCGATCTGGCAACGATGGAAGCGCTCCGCCTCAAACTGGAGCGTCTTGAGCGGAAGACGCCGACCGTGGTCGCGCCCAGGGCGGCGGTGAAGGGCGCTCACTGGGTGACGCCCAGCCTATCGGCCGACATCGCCTATGCGGAGATGACGCCGGATGGATTACTGCGCCATGCCAGTTTCATCGGGCTGACCGGCCGCCGGGGCGCGACGGCCCCCGACTCATCTCCCACGTCTGAGACCGGCGTGGCCATCACGCATCGCGGCCGGGTCGTCTTTCCCGAAGCGGGCATCAGCAAGGGCGATCTCGCGGACTATTATGCGACGATCGCTCCCGTGATGCTGCCGTTCATGCGCGCCCGCCCCGTCAGCCTGGTCCGCTGCCCGCAGGGGCGGGGGCGCAAATGCTTCTTCCAGAAGCATGACGCCGGCAGCTTCGGCGACCATGTCCGCCGCGTGTCGATCCAGGACAAGGACGGCGACGCCGACGATTATCTCTATGTCGGCGATATCGATGGGGTGATCGCCTGCGTGCAGATGGGGGCGATCGAATTCCACGGCTGGGGTTCGAGGGTGTCGGAGGTCGAGACGCCGGACCGCATGGTGTTCGATCTGGACCCCGACGAAGGACTGGCTTTCACCGAAACCAGGCGCGCGGCGGAATATCTGAAGGAGCAACTGGCCGAGCTGGGCCTGACGAGCTTTCCCATGCTGTCCGGGGGCAAGGGCATCCACGTCATCGTTCCGCTCACGCCCAAGGCGGCATGGCCCGAGGTGAAGAGCTTCGCCGAGCGGTTCGCAAAGGCGCTCGCCGCGGCCGATCCCGAGCGTTTCGTGGCAAGCATGGCCAAGTCGAAGCGATCCGGGCGCATCTTCGTCGACTGGCTCCGTAACCAGCGCGGCAGCACCGCGGTCATGCCCTATTCTGTACGGGCGCGGGACAATGCCCCGGTCGCTGCACCAGTGTCATGGACCGAGTTGCGAGAGATCGAGACGGCCGGAGCATGGACGCTGTGCGATACGGACATGCTTCTGCGCCGTGCCGCCAGCGCCGCGCTGGCCGGATGGGGAATGGCTCGTCAGACATTGCCGGATGTCTAGGTTCCGGGTGTATCAAACGGCTAGCGTGCGGAGCGATGCATGACCCCGTCCGATCGAGTGGTGCTGCTAGGATAGGCTGACGCCGCGAGGCGGTCTGCGCCCATCGGGGTCAGGAAGTGGCCGACGATGCGCCGATCAATTCGATCATGACGGCTCCCGGCTGCGTCGCTGGCCTGACCCTGTTCGTCTGCTCGTTCGTGCGGTATCGGACGCCGGTCCTGATCGAGGACCCGTCGTCCTTCGCCCATGTTGCGGTGTTGCTGGCGCAAGGCGCGGAAATCTATCGCATCCCGCGTGAGGCGGACGGTCCGAACCTGGAGGTGCCGCGCCTGATGTGCGAGCGCCACCGATCCAAGATGTTCCTGTTGTCATCCATGCTTCAGAACTCCACGGGCACCAGCATCTCGTTGCACAAGGCGCGGAAGCTGGTGGAGATCGCGGCCGAGTTCGATATCAGGCTGGTCGACGACGCCAGTTACGCCGATCTGGCGCCAGTGACCGCTGGTCGCCCTGCGGTGCCGCTGATCCTGCTCGATCAGCTGGAACATGTGATCCACATCGGCGGCTTTTCCCAGACCCTCTCGCCGGAGATCGGTGTCGGTTACATCGTCGCGGGTGAGCGCTTCATGGAGCTGCTGAGTGTGTTTCGTCCCGTCCAGGGCCTCGCAAACATGCTGATCCCCGAGCGTGTGGTCTATCGTTTCCTGCACGACGGGCTCTATCGCCGCCGTTGCGAACGTATCCGGTCCGGGCGCGGCTGTCTGTCCAAGGGAAGGCCGTCGATCGCCGCCAATATCGCGGTGTGGATCGCGATCCGGGCTTCACCGATGCGCTTGTTGTCGCGGGTGGGATTTACGCGATTGGTCAGGAGGACGATGAAGGCGTCACGCTGGCGGTCGATATAGAGGGACGTGCCGGTGAAGCCGGTATGGATCAGCGCGTCGGGGGAGGCGCGTGGACCGGCAAAGCTGCCGGATGCGTCGGGCATGTCCCACCCGAGCGCGCGCGACGTGCCCGGCGGTTCGGCCTGGCGTGTGGTAAAGGCGGCGATGCTGGATGGCTTCAGCAACCCTTTGCCGCCGCGAAGATAGAGCTCCGCCAGCTTGGCCAGGTCCCGCGCGGTCGAAAAGAGCCCGGCATGTCCGGCAACACCGCCCAGCACATAGGCGTTCTCGTCATGCACCACGCCCCGGATCAGCCGGTGGCGGAACACATCGTCCTGCTCGGTCGGCGCAATCCTTTCCAACCGGCTGGCGGGCGGGTTGAAGCCGGTATCCTTCATCGCCAGCGGCCCGAATGCAGTGTCGTGCAAGAACCGGTCGAGCGGCTTGCCAGACAGGCGCTCGACGATTTCCCCCATCAGGATCATGTTTTCGTCGCGATACTGGTAGCGCGAACCGGGTGGCCACGCGACCGGCATATGGTCGATCAGGGCGAGCAGTTCCTGCCGGTCGCGGCTGTGCTGCCAGAGGAGATCGGTGGTGAACAGGCCCGAACTATGGCTGAGCAGGTGCCGTATGGTGATCCGCTCATGTCCGGGCGTGGCGGCGAAGGTCGGGAGATAGGCGATCACCGGGCGATAGAGATCGAGCAACCCCCGGTCGTAGAGCAACTCGGCCGCGGTCGTCGTGCCGACGACCTTGGTGAGCGAGGCGAGATCGAAGATCGCGTTGCGGGGCATCGGCGGTGCATCGGGCGCGGACGACATCCGTCCGACGCTTCGCAGTGCCGCCAGCCTGCCATGGGTGCCGATCGCGACGACCGCGCCGGGAAAGGCCTTGCCGACCCAGGATCGGATTTCGTCAAAGGCGGTGGCGAAGCGTGGCGTCGGTGCCCCGGTAGCGGCCGAGGGGGCGAACATCGCCGCCACGGTCATCCCCTGTACGAAGCGCCGCCGGTCGATCGTCATGGGTGAAGCTTGGTCATGTGGCGAATATGCGCGTCGACCGCCTCTCTGCCAAAGGGAAAGGGGCGGGCCTGCCCCGCCAGCCATGTCGCATAGGCGTCGCGATAATGCGGGGAGCGCGGGTCGATCGACTGGCCGGGCAGGGAGAGGACCACGCTTTTGTCCCAATCGCCGACATCGCAGACCATCAGGAAGCTCGCGCCGTGGCTGACATGATAGTCTCGGGCCGCGACATAGCCGCGCGCCATCACCGTGAAGGCATCGCCCCCGGATCGCCCGCCCTCGATTGCGGGCAGCACGGAGTCGATCCCCGGCCACCCCGACAGGGGATGGCGAAGGACGACGCGGTGAGCATCGCCCCAGCGCCAGAGGGCCGGATCGGCGCCGAACGTCTCCATCGCGACCTCCCAGGCCCGACCGAGCACGCTTGCGAGAAGGGCATCGCGTGCCGCCTCCGGCTCGGTACCGAGCCGCTCGTCGGGGCGGGTGAGGAGCGCGAGCATCGGTCGTGGATCGATCGACGTCACCAGATCGCGCGCCGCGTCGGGCACGATGGCGGCGAGGCAGGCCTTGCCGAGTTCGATCCACAGCATCTCGAACAGCGCGGCGGGTGCGCTGTCCGCGCCCAGCCGGGCATCCCAGTCGCGCAACAGGGCCGCCGCCCGGGCCGCCATGCCGTCGAGCCCCTTGGGCAGCAGCGGCAGAAGCGCCAGCGCGGGGAGGGACAGATCGTCATGCTGCAACGCCACGCTGTCGGACAGGCTATGGCTGCCTGCTTCGCCGACGACCTGCGCGATACGGTCGTAGCGATAGGGGGCGTTCCAGGTGAAGCTCGTCACCCCTTTGGCCGACGACCATTCCGGCGGAAGGTTGAACTGGTTGGCCGAGGCGAACCAGCCTTGCACCGGATTGAGAAGCGTCGGCATCTGCTCGGTCGGAAGGATGCCCTGCCAGTCATAGCCTCCGTCGCCCGGCACCGGCAACAGCCCGTCATGCCGTGGGCGGACCGGAACATGGCCGAGCAGCCGCCAGCCGATATTGCCGTCGACATCGGCATAATGGAGATTGGTCGGTGCGACGTGCAGCCGCGCCGCCTTGGCGAGTTCGTCCCAGTTCCGCGCCAGGTTGAGCGCGATGATGGCGAAGGTCATGTTGACGCCGGGACGCAGCGAGACCGACGCCAGCGCCGTGGCACGCAGGCGGGACGGATCGTGCAGCAGCACGGGGCCGTGTTCGGCATGGCGGAGCGTCACCGCCACATCGTCGGCGTCCTTCACGCGGATCGCCTCGGACGTCCGCGCGAACCGTTTCCATTGCCCCTGATGGCGATAGGTTTCGGGATCGTTCGGGTCGAGTTCCAGGACGTACAAATCCTCCTGGTCGATATGCGAATTGGTCCGCCCGAACGCGTAATAGTCGGTATGGCCCTGCATGATGCCGGGCATGCCAGGGCTTCCGGCGCCGATCACGTCGAAGCCGGGCGCGGTGAGATGAGCGAGGTGGCGCGGCGAGAAGCCGCCGATGCCTAGATGCGGGTCGTTGGCCAGGATCGGGCGACCGGTGGCCGAGCGTGCGGCGGAGATCGTCCAGGCGTTGCTGCCATGGGCTTCGCGGTCGAGACGGTCCTCGACCGGATCGCAACCGGCAAACGAGGTATCGTTCCAGGGTAGAGGCCCCTCGGTCTCGCCGAGGATACCCAGATCGGCCTGCGAGATGGCGGCCAAATCAAGTCCTTCAGGTAGCTGCGGCGTCCAGTTCCCGGCCAGCGGCGCGACCAGCGCGTCGAGGTCGAGCAGGCCGAGCGCCGCCAGTCGGGCGCGACGGACTTCGTCGGTGACGCTGCCCATGTCGCCGCTGCGGATGCGGACCAGATCGGCGATGTCCCAGCGCAGCGGTCGCAGCTTCAATACGCCATATTCGGGGGGCAAGAGCGAGGGATCGTCCTCCAATTCTGCGATGCGGGCGTTGATCCCATCGACATAGGCCCGGGCGCAGGCGACCACATCGGCGGGAAGCCCCGCCAGTTCGGCGGCGACGTCGCCGCGATAGAGCAGCAGGCGCGCGGCATGGTCATGGAGTACGAACCGGGCGCCGAAAGCCTCCGCCAGCCGGCCGAGGTCGCGCCGCATCTGGAGATCGATCTGGAACAACCGGTCGCGGGCGACGACATAGCCCTGGCCGAAATAGGCATCGGGAATGGAGGATGCGCGAATATGCGGCACGCCCCATTCGTCGTCTGCGATGGTCACCGGGCCGCGTGCCACGCCGCTTACCTCCCTGGCGGCGTGGGACTGTGGAACGGTGCCGAGAGGCGGCGGCGATGATCGGGCGCACATCTCATCGCCGCCGCCCCGGTTCAGCGTGTCTGGAACCGGACGCCGACCCGGAAGGCGCGGCCGAGCAGGTCCGAATAGGTGCTGTTGGCCGCAAGCCCGGTTTCCGGCAGCAGGATGGGATCGCGATCCAGCAAATTGGTGACGTTCAGGAAAACCTCGGCCCGCCCGCCGCCGCGGGTTTCGATCTTGGCGGTCAGGTTCAGGTCGAGATACATCACGCCCGAGATGGCGTTGTTGTCGATCGTCGGGAACTGCGATACGGTCGCGGCGGGGCGTCCGGTCGGGCAATTGCCGTCGCAGACGATGTAATTGTTGCCATAGGTGCCGCTGCTCACCCCGCGCGCCGTGCCGGTGACCGAGAAGCGGTCGTTCTCATAGCCCAGGTTGAAGCGATAGATCCATTCGGGCGGGCTGGTGCCGCTCAACTGGCCGACGATGTCGATCGGCACCACATTGGGCACGCCGCTGTCGGTGATGTTGTGGATGTAGCGCGTCGCCAGTCCGTGCAGCGTCACCGCACCGGGGGCTCGATCGAAGATTTCGCTGAGCGGCACCCGGTAGCTGGCGTCGAAGTCGATGCCGCGCACCCATTGGCGGGCGAAGTTGAACGGGCTGGCGCGGAAGAACAGCTCGCGATCGCCCGTCGGATCGGGGCCATAGGCGGCGCAGAAGTCCCTGCGCCCCTCATAGCAGCGATTGATGATGTCCTGGGCGAAGAACTGCCCGATCGCGTCCTTCAGCTTGATGTCGAAGCCGTCGACGGATGCCGAGAAGCCGGGCAGGAAGCGGGGCTGTAGCACGACGCCGATGGAGACCGAATCGGCCTTTTCGGGGCGCAGATTGGGGTTGCCGGTCGTGATCTCGCGGAAGGTGACGGTCGTCCGCCCGGTCGCCGGATCGGTCAGCGTGTTGGTCCGCGACGTACCGGACGCGTACAGCTCGCTGAGATTGGGCGCGCGGATGTCGCGCGAACGGGTGGCGCGGAAGCGGATGTCCGGGATGGGCTGCCACGTCGCGCCGACCTTCCATGTCGTGACATAGCCCGAAGTGGAATAGTCGGTCCCGCGAACCGCTCCGTTGAATTCGAGGCCCAGGCCCAGCGGAACCGCCGTTTCGAGATAGGCCTCCTTGACGTGATAGCTGCCGAAGGTGGGCAGGAAATTGCCCACCGACCAGCCGGTCTGGAACTGGCTGGGCACGAAGCCCGACACCGACTCGCGGCGATATTCGCCGCCCACCGCGACGCTGACGTCACCCGCCCAGGTCGCGAAGGGGGTCAGCGACAGATTGGCCCCAGCGACCGTCTGCTTCAGTTTCTGGTCGCGGTAAGGGTCGCCCAGCACATAGTCGATCGCGGCCGCATTGGCGACGCCGATGCCCAGCCGGTTGAGCGGCACGCAGCCATTGGTCGGCGCGGTCAGCGAGGATCGGCACACGATCGTGCCCGCCGCCACCCCCAGCGCATTGCCGGCTGGCGCCGCGACCGCATCGGTCGCATTGGCCATGTTGGCGGTGTTCATGATGTCGCGCAGTTGCTCATGCGCGTTCGTCTCGCCATATTGGCCATAGACGTTCCAGAAGGCCTTATGGCCGAATGCCTGGAACTCGCCTTCGCCGCCGATCGCATAGCGTTGCACGTCGCGGCTGCTGTTGTTCTTGCGATAGGGGAGGTCGACGGCGGTGCTGCCGACCGTGACCGAGGTGACGGCGGAGCGCTCCGCCGGGGTGATGAGCCTGGCGGACACCGCATTGGCGAGCGCGGCCTGGAGATACGGGTTGGCCGCCGTCAGCGTGATGCCGGTCGTCGATTGCGGCCCGGCGTTGAACAGCGTCTTTTGCCAGTTATAGGATGCCTCGGCGAACAGCGTCACGCCGGTCGCGACCTCGTAGCTCAACCGGCCGAACGCGCCCCGGCGGTCGTCGTCCGCATCCAGGCCGATATTGCGGCCCTGGTCGTTGACGCGCCAGTCGCCGCCCTGGGTTAGCGAGGGGGCGGTCGATCCGCCCGGCGCTGGGAAGCTGAGCGCGCCATATTGGAACTGGCTCGCCGCGCCGCCCTGCCCGAAATAGATGCCGCGAAGCCGGTTCGCGACGCCACCGCTGGAATTGAGGATGATGCCGCCCGGCGTGGTGTTGGCGACGCCGACCGGCTGGCGGATCAGATATTGCGGCTGGCCATTGGTGTTGGTGTAGTTGGGATTGGTGATGCGGACGACGCCGCGCGCGTTCCAGTCGCGATCGACCCGGAAGATGCCGTCGCGATGCGCCCATTCGCCGCTCAGCAGCAGGTGCCCGCGATCGTCGCTGCCAAAGGCGGTGCCGACGGCGGCGCTGAACGAGTAATTGGCCCCGTCACCCCGTTCGGTGATGCCGTTGTCGGCCAGGATCTTGATGCCCTGATATTTCTTGTCGAGCACGAAGTTGACGACACCGGCGACCGCGTCCGATCCATAGGCGGCGGAGGCGCCGCCGGTGACGATCTCGACGCTCTTCACCAGGGCCTGGGGAAAGGTGTTGACGTCGACCAGCCCGGTGACGCTCGACGAAACCGTCCGCCGTCCGTCGAGCAGCACCAGCGTGCGAATCTCGCCCAGGCCGCGCAGGTTGAGCGCGTTGATGCCCGCCAGGCCGGAACTGATCGCCAGGCGCGAATTGGAGGGGCGGGTGGACCCCGCCAGCGCGGGCAATTGGTTGACGAAATCCGCGATGTTGTTGGTCGGGGAGGTGTTGAGGATGTCCTCCTGCGTTGCCACGGTCAGCGGCGTCGGCGACTGGAATCCGTTGCGGATGATCCGGGTGCCGGTGACGGTCACGTCGTCCGGATCGATGTCCGTACCGCCCGTCGCCGGTGGCGGCGGCACGTCGGCGGCGGGCGTCGTCTGGGCCCAGGCGGGGGCGGCGAGCGCCATCGACAAGGCTGTCAGGCCCGTACCGGCCCTGATCAGCCGGAGCCAAGATCCGTCGGTCATCTGCAATCCCCCATATTCACGATCTTCGGAGCGTGATCTCCCTGCGGACGGTCATGGTCTTATCGCTGATCCGTGCATCCGGGATGGTGCAGGCGAGACGTAACCCGGGTCAAGGGTCGACCGACTACCGATCGTTGGGTGGGCCATAGCCTTGGATTATGGTGGCATTGCACGCCTGTCTCGCAGCCCTATGCTTCGGGACCGGCCGCCCTGTCGGCCTGGACGCCAACGACGTTGCGGCGGCGCGCCACGGGGTGGTTCGAGAAGGGGAAATCATGGTCTCTCGCCGTACATTCCTGCTCGGCGCCACGGCGTTGGGCGCGCTCGCGCCGTGGCGGGGGATCGCCCAGGCGATCACGCCGACCACCCATGCGACGGTTCCCGGACTGTCGCGGCCGATCGAGATCGTCGATGATCGCTGGGGTGTCCCACATATCCGCGCGCGGACCAAGGCGGACGCCTTTTTCGGTCAGGGCTATGTCGTCGCGCGCGACCGGCTGTTCCAGATCGACTTCGCCCATCGCCGGGAAATGGGGCGGATGGCCGAGGCGTTCGGCGCGGCGTTCGCGGTGCACGACGCCAAGGCGCGGCTGTTCCATTATCGCGGCGACCTTGAGGCCGAACTGGCGCATGTGCCGTCGCCGGTGCTGGACTGCGTGCGCGGCTATGTCGCGGGGATCAATGCCCGGATCGCCGAGGTCGAGCACGATCCGACCCTGCTGCCGCTGGAATATCGCATCCTGGGCGTGATGCCGCTGCGTTGGGAACTGCGTGATCTGGTGCTGGCGCGCAGCGGCTCGGTCGGCAATGTCGATGACGAGATCCGCCGCGCCATGCTGGCGGCGATGGGGCGGCTCGATCTCGACCGGCTGGTGGCACCTTTGCGCCCTGCGACCGCCATGACCGTGCCGGAGGGGCTGGACCCGGCGCAGGTCAGCGAGGCGGATATGGGCGTTTTGCAGCTTGGGCCCTTGCCTTTCGGGCCGGGGACGCGGACCCGCGACCGGGACGAGATGTTGAGCGCCACCAATGCCGGGTCGAACGCCTGGACGGTGGCGGGCCGCCGCACCGCCACCGGTCGTCCGATCCTGGCCAATGATCCGCATCTGGGCATCGGCGGGTTCGGCCCGCGCCATGTCGCCCATCTCACAGCACCCGGCCTCGACGTGATCGGCGGCGGAGCGCCCGGGCTGGCGGGTATCATGCAGGGGCATACCGACCGCTTCGCCTTCGGTCGCACCAATTTCCACATCGATCAGGAAGACATGTTCGTGCTGGACCTCCACCCGGACGACCCGGAGCGCTACCGCCATGACGGCGGCTGGACACGGTTCGAGCGGCAGGTGATCGACATTCCCGTGAAGGATGCGCCGCCGTATCGCGCCGTGCTTCGTTATTCGGTGCAGGGGCCGGTGGTGTCGCACGATCCGGCCCGTTCGCGCGCGACCGCGATCGCCTCGGTCGGGATGCAGCCGGGCGGATCGGGAGCGTTCTCCATGGTGGCGATCAACCTCGCGCAGGACTGGGCGGGGTTGCGCGAGGCGTTCAGGCTGCACCCGTCGCCCACCAATTTCCATTATGCCGATGTGCGCGGCCATCATGCGTGGCAGGCCATCGGCTTCTGGCCGGAGCGCAAGCGCGGCAAGGGGCTGCTGCCGGTGCCGGGCGATGGCCGTTACGACTGGGTGGGGATGCGCGATTTCCGCGCCTTGCCCGGCGAGTTCGATCCCGCCAAGGGCTGGTTCGCCTCCGCCAACCAGAACAACCTGCCGCCCGGCTGGCCGGTCGAACGGAGCCCCGCCTTCTCGTTCCGCGATCCCGCCCGCTATGACCGCATTGCCGAGACACTCTCGAAACAGACGCGGCACAGCCTGGCCGACAGCGTGGCGCTCCAGCACGATACGCTGTCGTCGCTCGCCCGGCGTTTCCAGGCGATGCTGCCGCGCCAGCCCTCACCCGAAGCCAGGGCGGCGGTCGCGATGCTGTCGCGCTGGGATGCGCGGATCGACGGGGCGAGCGCGGCGGCTGCACTGTACGAGGTGGTGTTGCGCGAGCTGAACGCTCGGATGGTCGCCGCGCTCGTCCCGGAAAGCGCGCGCGACCTGATCCCCGCGATCGAGCCCCCCGAGCTGTTGCGCGTCGCCGCCGACCGGCCCGACCTGATCGACCAGTCGCTCGCCATCGGCTGGACGGAAGCCGCCAGGCTGCTGGGGCCCGATCCGACAGGCTGGCGGTGGGAAGCGCTGCACCGTGTCCGCATCACCCATCCGCTTGCGCGGATTCCGGCGATCGCGGCAGCCTTTCCCGTGATCGAAATAGGGGGCTCGGGCGGCGACGGCTTTACGGTGATGGCGCGCTGGCTGGGCGACGGGCCGGACTGGCGGGTCGGCGGCGGGGCGAGCTATCTGGAGGTGATCGACGTCGGCGACTGGGACCGGTCGCTGATGCTCAACCTGCCGGGCCAGTCGAACGATCCGCGCTCGCCGCACCGGCAGGATCAGGTCGGGGCCTGGAGCGTCGGCACGATGCAGCCCATGCCGTTCAGCCGATCGTCGGTCGATGCCGTCGCGGCCACCATCACTCGCCTGCAACCCGAAAGGAGCATTTCATGAAGCGCCTCGCCCTGATGGCCCTGGTCTGGTGCGTCGCCACGGCGTCGACCGCACCGCGCGTCGATGTCGTGATCCGGGGCGGCACCATCTATACGGGGGCGGAGACGCCACCCTTCATCGGCGATGTCGAACTGTCGGGCGATCGCATCGTCTATGTCGGGCGGTCGCGGGGCACGCGGGCCGGCACGGTGGTCGACGCGCGGGGGAAGATCGTCGCGCCGGGCCTGATCGACGCGCATACCCATCCGGACAGCTATATCCGCTCGGCCGATCCGAAGGCGCGGCTCAATCTCCCCTGGCTGGCGCAGGGCGTCTCGACCGTGGTGATCGGTGTCGATGGCTATGGCACGTTCGAGGTGGCGAAGGACTCGAAGGCGCTGGAGGCGAGCGGGATCGGCACCAATGTGGTGCCGTTCGTCGGCTTCGGCGCGATCCGCGAGCATGTGCTGGGCCAGGACGCCCGCGCGCCCACGCCCGCCGAACTGGCGGAGGAAAAGCGGCTTGCGGCCCGCGCGATGTGCGAGGGCGCCTATGGCCTGTCCACCGGCCTGTTCTATCCGCCGCAAAGCTTCGCCAAAACGGACGAGGTGGCGGCGGTCGCCAGCGAGGCGGGCAAGCGCGGCGGCCTGTACGACACGCACCAGCGCGACGAGGCCCATTATTCGATCGGCCTCCTCGCCTCGACACGGGAAGCGATCGAGATCGGGCGCATCGCGGGCACGCCGGTCCATTTCGCCCATCTGAAGGCGCTGGGCGTCGATGTGCAGGGCCAGGCGCCCGCGCTGATCGCCACGATCGAGGCGGCCCGCCGCACCGGTCAGGTCGTGACCGCCGACCAATATCCCTGGCTCGCCTCGGGATCGAGCGTCGATGCTGCGCTGGTGCCGGGTTGGGCGATGGACGGCGGCTATGCCAGGTTGCTCGCGCGGTTCGACGATCCGGCCGCACTCGCGCGGCTGAAGACCGAGATGGCGGAGAATCTGCGTCGGCGTGGCGGGGCGGACTCGCTGCTGCTCACCGCGCAGGGCCAGCCCTGGAGCGGCAAGACGCTTGCCGCGATGGCGGCACAGTGGGGGCTCTCGCCGATCGATGCGGCGATCCGTATCCTGCGCGTGCCCAATGCGGCGCGCACCGGCCCGGCGGGCAGCGACGTGGCCAGCTTCAACATGGTGGATCGCGACGTCGACCTCATCATGAAACAGCCCTGGGTGGTGACCTCGTCGGACGGATCGGACGGCCATCCGCGCCAATATGCGACCTTCCCGCAACTCTATCGCACCTATGTCGTCGAGCGGAAGGTGATCAGCCTGTCCCGGTTCATCCGCAGATCGACCGGCGCCACGGCGGACATGTACCGCATCGCGCAGCGCGGATATCTCCGGCCCGGCTATTATGCCGACGTCGTGGTGCTCGATCCCCAGACATATGCGCCGCGCGCCGACTATATGCATCCGCGGGTGCCCAGCGTCGGGGTGAGCGCACTGTTCGTCAACGGGCGACGGGCGCTGTCCGATGGGGCGGCGACGGGCGTTGCAGCGGGCCGGGCGCTGCTGCGGCCCCGGCCCGGCGGCTGCGGCCAATAGCCGGACGTTATAGGCGGCGATGCGAGCGTGATTGGCGGCGTATAGGGAGTTGCTTCTATCATGTTCGCATCATGACCATTCCCGCTCCCTACCTCCTCTATCTCGGCCATTCCGATGACGAGATCGGTCTCAAGACATCGCGCGGTCTGGCCGCCTTTCGCCGCGACGATTGCGTGGGCGAGTGGCGGCACGACGATTGTCCGTTCACGCTCGGCCTGCCCCGGATGGATGCCGCCGCCGGGCGTACGGCAGGCGCACGGACGCTGGTGCTGGGCATCGCCAATCCGGGCGGGCGTTTCCCCGACTGGATGATCGGCGACGCCCTGGCCGCGATCCGTGCCGGGCTCAACATCGCCTGTGGGCTGCATCAGCGGCTGCGCGACGTGCCCGTGCTGGTCGCGGCGGCGAAGGAGGCCGGCGTCACCCTGTTCGACGTGCGTGACGCGCCAGAGACGCTGCCGGTCGGCAACGGTCGCAGGCGGGCGGGCAACCGGCTGCTGACCGTCGGCACCGATTGTTCGGTCGGCAAGATGTACGCCACGCTCTGCCTTCGGGATGCCATGCGCGCGCGGGGTGTCGTCGCCGACTTCCGGGCGACCGGCCAGACGGGCATCCTGATAGCAGGAGAGGGCGTGCCGCTCGATGCGGTGGTGGCCGACTTCATCGCAGGGGCGATCGAGACGCTGGCCCCGGCCCGCACGGATGAGGGCTGGGACTTGATCGAGGGGCAGGGGTCGCTGTTCCACCCGGCCTTTGCAGGCGTTTCGACCGGCCTGCTCCACGGGGCACAGCCGACTGCATTGGTGATGTGCCACGATCCGCTGCGCCCGCATATGCGCGGGCTGCCGCATTTCCCGATGCCGGGGCTGGCCGATTGCCTGGAGGCCAATCTGCGCGTCGCCCGGCTGACCAGCCCCGACGTCCGCGCCGTCGGGGTGGCGCTCAACACCGCCAAGCTCGACGAGGCGGCCGCCCGACGTCTCTGCGCCGAGACCGAGGATGCGCTGGGCCTGCCCTGTACCGATCCCTATCGCTTCGGTGCCGAGCCGATCATCGACCTCTTGCTGGAGACGTCATGCGACGCTTCCTCACCGTTCGTCACGACGCTTTCCCGCTAAGGGCGCCGTTCCGCATCGCGCGCGGCGTGAAGACGGCCGCCGATGTGGTGACGGTAACGATCCGCCAGGGCGACGCGCAAGGATGGGGCGAGGGCGTGCCCTATCCCCGCTATGGCGAGACGATCGACGGCGCGATCGCGGCCATCGAGGCCGTACGCGCCCTGATCGAGCATGGCGCGACCCGAGCGGACATCGCCGGGGCGATGCCGGCGGGGGCCGCGCGCAACGCGGTGGATTGCGCCCTATGGGACCTGGAGGCGCGGCTGGCCGGGACGAGTGTCGCCACGCTGGCGGGTATCCCGCCCGTGGCCGCGCTGGCGTCGGCGATCACCATCGGGATCGATACGCCGCAGGCGATGGCCCAGGTCGCGCGTGGCGTGGCGCGGGTGCCGCTGCTCAAGATCAAGGTCGATCGCGAGGGGGCGGCCGATCAGATCGCGGCGGTGCGCGCCGTCGCACCCACGCCGCGACTGATCGTCGATCCCAATGAAAGCTGGCGGGTGGGGGACATCGCCGACCGGCTGCCCATGCTGCTGGCTCAGCGTGTCGACCTGCTCGAACAGCCGGTGCCCGCCGGTGAGGATGAGGGGCTCGCCGACCTGGCGGGCGCGATCCCGATCTGCGCCGACGAGGCGTTGCACACCCGCGCCGACCTCGATCGACTGGCCGGGCGCTACAGCCATGTCAACGTCAAGCTCGACAAGACCGGCGGCTTGACCGAAGCATGGGCGCTGGCCACGGAGGCGAGGGCGCGAGGGTTCGGCGTGATGATGGGGTGCATGGTGTGTTCGTCGCTGGGGATCGCGCCCGCGATGCTGGTGGCGGGGGGCGCGGACTTCGTCGATCTCGACGGCCCGCTCTGGCTGGCGACCGATCGCCCCGGCGGCGTGCGCGATGACGGCGGCATTCTGAGCCCGCCCCAACCCGGCTTCTGGGGAACGCCCGCTTGCGCCTGATCCGGGGCTGGTTCGCCATTCCGCTGTGGCAGCGGGTGGTCGGCGGGTTGCTGCTCGGCGTCGCGCTGGGGCTGTTCCGGCCCGAGGCGGCCGGGGCGATCCGGCTGGTCGGAGAGCTGTTCGTCCGGCTCATCAAGATGCTCGTCGTGCCGGTGGTGCTGGTCACCATCGCAGGCGGAATCGCGACCTTGGGCGATCCGCGACGGCTGGGGTCGATCGGCCTGCGCACCGTGGGGCTGTTCGCCGCGACCACGCTCGTGGCGGTGTCGGTCGGCATGGCGATGGGCCTAGTGCTGAGGCCCGGCGTGGCCATGCCGCTGGCGGGCGTCGTACCCCATCCGCTCGGCCCCCCGGTGACGCCCGCCGACCAATTGCTGTCGATCGTGCCGACCAACATCGTCGAGGCGCTGGCGCGCGGCGACATGCTGGCGATCATCTTCGTCGCCGTGCTGCTCGGCACCGGCAGCGTGATGGCGGGTGAGGCGGGGCGGCCGGTCGTCGCGCTGCTCCAGGGTCTGTCCTCGGTCCTGCTGCATATCGTGCGCGCCGTGATGGAGGTGACGCCGTTCGGCGTTTGCGCGCTGATCGCCCAGGCGGTGGCGGTGAACGGCGCAGCGGTGTTCGTCCATGTCGGCTGGCTGGCGCTGGCGGTCGTGCTCGGGTCGCTGGTGCAGATGCTGGTGGTGCATGCCGGGCTGGTCGGGTTGATCGCGCGACTGCCGGTGGTGCGCTTCTTCCGGGGGATCGTCGATGCGCTGGTCGTCGCCTTTTCGACCGCCTCGTCCTCGGCGACGCTACCGGTCGCGTTGCGGGTGGCGCAGGACAATCTGGGCGTGTCGCGCGGCGTCGCCTCGACCGTGTTGCCGCTGGGCGCGTCGATCGGCAAGGACGGCACCGCGATGTATGTCGGACTGCTCGGCCAGTTCGCGTTGCAGGCGCTGGGCATCGTGCCCGACGCCACCATGCTCGTCACCATGTTGCTGACCGGCGCGCTGGCGGCGTTCGGGACGGCGCCGGTCCCCTCCGCCTCGCTGTTCATGCTGGCGGCGATGCTGTCGGCGGTGGGCGTCGGGGCGGAGCAGACCGCGCTGGTCGTGGGGCTGGTCCTGCCGTTCGATCGATTGCTCGACATGACGCGCACCGTGCCCTCGGCCTCGGCCAATCTGGCGGTCGCCACGCTGGTCGCGCGAGGCGAGGGAGAGCTGGATACGGCGCGCTTTCGCGGGTCGAGCGATGGCGTTAGCTTGCATCGATGAACCTTCGCCATATCGAGATTTTCCACGCGGTGTACGTCAACGGCTCGGTCTCCGCCGCCGCCCGCGCCCTCAACGTGTCGCAACCCTCGGTGTCCAAGACGCTCCGCCATGCCGAGAGCCTGCTGGGGTTCGAGCTGTTTCAGCGCTCGAACGGGCGGCTGTTGCCGACCGAGGACGCCCATGCGCTGTTCGCCGACGTCGCCGATATCCAGGAGCGGGTGCGCGCGTTGCGCGAGGCGGGGCGCAACCTGCGCATGGGTGCCGGGACGACATTGCGCATCTCCGCGCTGCCCAGTCTGGGCCTGGGGGTGCTGCCCGATGCGGTGTCGCGGTTTCTTGCCCGGCGGCCCGATGTCCGCTTCGACTTGCAGACGGTCCATCACGACGACCTGCTCCGTAAACTCTATGAACGCGAAAGCGACATCGCCATCGCCAGCGAGCCGCCGCGCGGCGTGGCGCTCACTCATGACTGGCTGGGCGAGGGCGAGATGGTCGTTCTTTACCGCGAACGCGACATGCCCGATGCGCCGCCCCGGCTGGAATTGTCGCAACTGGTCGGGCGGCCGCTGATCTCGCTCAAGGGCAGCGGCCCGATCGGCAAGCTGCTGTCCGAGGAGATCGACCGGCACGATCTGGTGCTGGACGAGATCGTGGTGGCGCGGACCTTCTACATCGCCGCCGCGCTGGTTCGTGCAGGCGTGGGGCTGGCGATCGTCGACAATTTCACCGCGGCGGCATCGATGACGCCGGGGCTCGCGATGCGGCCGCTTCGCCCGTCGATCACCTTCGACGTCCATGCCATCCATCTGCTCGATCGCCCGCCCTCGATGCTGGCGGCCGAGTTCCTGACCCTGTTGAGCGAAGAGATCGAGCGCCGATGATGGGAGGCCTGTTGCTGCCGCTGTTGCTGGCGGGCGCGCCGGTCGAGGCGCCGCTGCCGCCCGCCGCGATGGAGGCGCTGGCGAAGGCGCCGCCGGGCACGCGCATCGGGCTGGTGGTCGTCGATCCCGAGGGGCGCGAGATCGTCGCGCTGCGCCCGGACGAGCGCTTCGTGCCCGCGTCCAACACCAAGCTGTTCACCACCGCCGCCGCCTTCGCGACGCTGGACGTGGCGACGCCCGATGCGCCGGGTGGGGCGACGGTTCGGCTGGAGGGGCAGGGAACCCCGACGGTGATCCTCGCGGGGCATGGCGATGCCCGCCTGTCCTCCGCGCCCGATTGCCGTGTCGATTGCCTGGCGGAGCTGGCGACAGCCGTGGCGCGCCGCACGCGGGCGGTGGGCGATGTCGTCGGCGACGACACGGCGTTCCCCGACGAGCGCTGGCCGCAGGGGATGAGCTGGAACAACATGAGCGGCGCCTATGGCACCGGCATCTCGGCGCTGACGCTGGACGACAATGTCGTGACGCTGACCGTGACACCCACCGCGCCGGGTGCGCCGCCACGGGTCGTCGGTGACGGCTATTACCGGATCGACAATGCCGCGACGACGGGCGCGGTGGGCGGGGCACGGACGCTCTCGGTCGAGCGTATGCCGGGCAGCGACCTTGTGCGTGTGACCGGCAGTCTCGCCTTGGGGACGGCGCCGGTCGTCCTGAGATTGGGGGTCGATGATCCGGCGCACCGGGCGGCCTGGCGGTTCGCGCAACTGCTGCGGGCGGCGGGCGTGACGGTGTCGGGGCGGATCACCGTGCGGCACCGGCCGTTGACGGATGCTGACGATCCCGTGCGACGCGGAGGCGGCCCCGTTGCGGCCGTTGCGCCCGTGCCGGTGCTGGCGGGCCTGACGCCACCGCCGCTGGCCGAGGATCTGCGCGAGACCAACAAGATGAGCCAGAATCTCCACGCCGAACTGCTGCTGCGCCGACTGGGGCCGGGCGGGTCGGTCGCCGATGGGCATGCCGCCGTCGACACGGTGCTGGCCCGTGCTGGCGTGCCCCGCGCGACCTATGACTTTGCCGATGGCGCGGGCATGTCCAACTATAACCGCGTTACTCCGCGCGCGACGGTGGCGCTGTTGCGCTGGGCGGAGACCCAGCCCTGGGGTGCGGCATGGCTGGCGACGTTTCCCGTTGCCGCCACCGACGGCACGCTCGCGCGGCGGTTCGTCGGTACCGCGCTGGCTGGGCGGCTGATGGCGAAGACCGGCACGCTCAACGCCGCCAATGCGCTGGCTGGCACGATGATCGCGGCGAGCGGGCGGATGCTGACCTTCGCCGCCTATGCCAACGACATGGCCGACGACGCGAGCGCTACGGCGGCGATCGACGCGGCGCTGCTGGCGATCGCCGCCGCGAACTGAGCGGCGGTCGATCAGCCCCGCAACAGCGCGAGCGCATTGGACGCGAGCAGAGCCGGGGCGGGCGGCGGCGCGGGCAACGCCTTGAGCAACGGTGCGGCGACCGGGCCGAGCGCGGCCAGCCCGGTGGCGGCGAGGAAGCGGCGGCGCGCGATCATGGCAAAATCTCCGTCGTCCGGGTGGGCAGGCCCGCAAGATACAGCGCTCCGCTCAACGCATCGCCCAGCGGTTCGCTGAGCCGGGCGACGGTTCGTGCGCGCAACCAGGGGCGCATCTTCGCCGACAGGCCGCCGAGCAGCGCGCAGCGGGGCGCGCCGCGTTCATAGATCGTCTCGATGAACCGTTCGATATGGCCTGCGGCATCCTCGACGATCGAGCGGGCGATCGCATCGTCCGCCTCGGCATAGTCCATCACCAGCGGCGCGAAGCTGCCATAGTCGCGCGGGGTCGCCTGATCCATCCAGGCGATGGCGCGGGCCGTATCATGGCCGAACCGCTCGGTGACGGCGGTGCTGAGCGGCGTCGCGCGGGTCCGCCCGTCCAGCGCCCGCAGCGCATGGCGCATCGCGCTGAGGCCCAGGGCCGCGCCGCTGCCCTCGTCCGAAATCGGAAAGCCATAGCCGCCGATCCGGAAGCTCTGCCCCCCCACGCGCACCTGCGCGATGCTGCCGGTACCGATGATCAATATCGCCCCGTCGCCGCCGCCATGGGCCCCCAGATTGGCGATGACGGCATCGGTGTCGAACACCGTCGAGGCGAAGGGAAAGGCGAAGCCCTCCAGCGCCGCCCGCACGCCGGGCCGCGAGATGCCCGCGATACCCATCGCCGCCCGGACCCCCGCGACCTGCGCCGCGTCCAGCCCCGCCGCGCGGACCGCGTCCTCGGTCACCCGGCGCAGCGTCGCATAGAGCGCGTCCAGCCCCAGTCCGGCATTGGCCGGGCCCGCCTGGGCGGTGGCCAGCACCTGACCGGTGCCGTCGACCAGGCGGCAACGGCAATGGCTGCCACCCGCGTCCACGCCGAGAAAGAACTGCGTCATGTCCGATCCTTGCCTCTACTGCGTCTGCACCTCTTCCAGCGTCGTGCGGAAGCGACCGTCCAGCCAGTCGGTGATTTCGCGCGCCGCCGGATGATCGATCGCCCCATAGCGCTCGCGCAACTCGGCGAAACGAGGGCCGAGATTGTCGAGGCCGGTATCCTGAAGCGGCAGGATATCCCGGTGCAACAGGGTCGCCAAATCGGCGCCCAGCACCTTGGTCGCCGCCGTCAGAAAGGCCTGGCCATAGGCGTAGCGTTCCCCTTCGCGGTAGCTGGCGGCGAGCGTCAGTGCCGGGATGCAGGACAGGAGCGGTTGCGACGCGGGGTTGATCGCATGGCCGGTGACATGATGGCGGATCGCGGCCGGGCGACCGGTAAAGGCGCGCAGGTGGAGATACTGCGACATGCGCACGCCGTCATTGACGGGATAATTGTCCCACAGGCACACCTTGCGCCCGAGTTCGTGCTGCACCCGCTCCAGATGGGCGACGCCGATCTCGCGCGAGACCACTTCCTCGCCGGTCCAATAGACCCGCACCTTGCGATCGAGATGGCGGCCGAGCTGATGCAGATAGTCCGGCGGCCGCTTGCCCCAGGCGCGTTCCAGGATCGGATCGTCCGAATAGAAGCTCGGGCAGAAGAAGACCTGGGTCGCGCGGCTGTTGTTCGCGCAGAAGCCGACCAGTTCGGCCTGACTCCGCGCCAGATCGGGCAGGTCGGCGGGCAGGTCGTCGAACAGGATGGCGAGGTCGTCGATGCCCAGCGCGTCGAATTGCCGCAGCTTCCGCGTCAGCGCCGCACGGGATTCCTCGTTGAAAGGATGCGTGCTGCCCGCCGGGGTGAGCGCCACGCCGAAGCGCACGCCCAACCTCCTGCACTCGGCGGCGAAGGCGGCCAGCGTGGCGAATTGTTCCGGCGGATGCGGCTCGTGCCAGCGGCGGCGCAGGAACGGGTCGGCCTTGGGCCCGTAATGATAGAAACGATAGCCCGCCCCCGCCAGCGTGCGCAGCACCGTGGTACGGTCCGCCCAGCTCCAAGGCTTGCCGAAAAAGCCCTCGATCACGCCCAGGTTCAGCGCCATGTCTTCTCCTTATTGCGATTATCGAGCACCGTCGCCACCGCATCCCGCAGCACCGCCTCGCGCAGGGTGTCGAGCGCGGGATAGGGCTCGCCGTCCGGACGGTGGACCCGGTTGGTGAGCAGCACGACGGTCATGTCCAGTTGCGGGGAGAAGGCGAACCAGGTGCCGGTAAAGCCCGAATGGCCGTAAAAGGGGGCGGCGATCCCGGGGAGCTGCGTCTTGTGGAAGCCCAGGGCTTGATCGGCGTCGAACGGCGTCTGCTCGAATGCGGCGATCGTCGAGGCGGGTGCGAGCCGCCAGCGGCCATGGCAGCCACCGTTCAGCAGCGCCTGCGCATAGCGGGCAAGGTCGGTCGCGGTCGAGAACAGCCCGGCATGCCCCGCCACACCGCGCCAGCCGAGCGCCGCATTGGCATCGTTCGCCTCGCCGACCAGCATATGGTTTCGATAACTGGCAAAGGGCTGGGCGGGCGGGAAGGGCGCGGCGGGATAGGGCTTGCCGGTTTCCGCCATGCGCCGCTGATACGCGTCGCCCTGCGATGTCGCGGCGGCACGTCGGCGCAAGGTCGATGACGGCAGGAAACCGGTATCGGTCATGCCCAGCGGACGATAGAGCCTTTCGCGGACATAGCGGTCCAGCTTCATGCCCGCGACCCGCTCGACGACCGCCCCCAGCAGCATGAAGCCAAGGTCGGAATAGGCGAAGCGCGAACCCACCGGATAGCGAAGTGGCAGGGCCGCCAGATAGGGGAGTATCTCGCCCGAGGCGTCGCGGTGGAGCCAGGTCGGCTGCCATTCCCATAGCCCTGCGCGGTGGGTCAGCAATTGACGGACGGTGATGTCCGCCTTGTCGGTCCCCCGAAACTCCGGCAGCAGCGCGCCCAGCCGGTCGTCGAGGGACAGGCGGCGGGTGCCCATGAGATGCAGGATTGCGGCGGTCGTCGCCTCGATCTTGGTAACGGAGGCCATGTCGAAGAGCGTATCGACGCTCATTGCTCGCGGCGTTGCGAGTGGGTGCGGCGTGCCGTCCGGTGCCGTGGTCAGCGTCTGGGCATGGCCGAAGGCCGCGCGATGGACGATCCGCCCGCGATCGGTCACGAGCAGCACCGCGCCCGGATAGAGCGTACCGACGCCGCCGCGGACCGCCGCGTCGATCCGGGCGAAGCGCGTATCGCTGGCGCGGTTCGATGGGGCGCTCAGGGTCGGGCAGGCGGCAGGCGCGGCGGACGCAGGCGCGGCGCAGATGGCGAGCCACGCGAGAAGTGGGGCGATGCGGGCGCGGCGGGTTCGCGCGGCTCGAAACTTCATGCGCTCCATCGCTCCGCCATAGCATGCCGACGGATGGCCACCCATTCCACCATGGCGGACGTCCATAACGGCTGGCCATGGCCCCGGGGGCGACGGACGCTCAAGCCGGACCGTCCGATGCGTTGCACCAGTGGCGCGCACGGGGCGTCTGGCCGATGCCGGGGTTGAGCTGGTTTCGTGGATCGATCCGGCGGTAGAATTCGGCCAGCGCGGGCGGTGCGACATAGAGGTGGCCGACATTGTGCTCGGCCGGATATTGCGCCCCGCGCGCGTCGAGCAATGCCCATAGCGCATGCTCGAACGCCACGGGGTCGTTGCCTTTTCGGACGATATAGTCCTGATGGAAGACATGGCAGAAGAAATGGCCGTAATAGAGCGCATGTATGACCTGGGCGTCGAGCGCGGGCGGCAACGTCTCGGTCCATGTTTCGGCATTGCGGGGCAGGGCGACGTCGAGCGCGACGATATCGGCGACGGTGTCGGCATGGACCGCCCGGTAGCGGACCGCGGCACCCGCCGCGACGAACCGGTGGAGGAACGCCTTGGCGCTGTCCGCTGCGCTGCATTGGACATGGTCGCCCGCGTCGTCGCCGGGAAACAGCCGGGTGAGCAGGGCGCGGGTCTGGTCGATCTGGTCGCCCGACACCTTCAGCATCAGGTGATGCGCGAAGCGATCGCGATAGCTCCGCATCCAGGCGGGCAGGTGATCCGGTAGGAAACGCCCCGCCGCCTGCAGCAGGCGGTCGCTCAACCCCCGGGACATACGATCGGCCACGGCATCGAAGCGGGCCTTGGCGGCGAAAAGCGCAGGCAGCCGGTCGGTGCCGAGCCGCTCGATCGCGAAGAAGGTGTCGCGGCCATAGCGATCCGCCACGTCGAAGGCGGTGCGGTGCATATATTCGCCCGCGATCGGCAGACTGTCGAAATCGCGCAGCATCGTCCGCCGCAGGTCGGTCAGGCGGTCGGGTTCATTGGTGCCGATATAGAAGGTGGCGGTGCCCTCTTCGCGCGCGAAGGTGTCGAGGCGGACCGCGAAGACGATCAGCTTGCCCGCACTTCCCGCCGCCTCGAACAGACAGCGCGGGTCGGCATTGAAGCGGGCGGGGACATGGCTGTCGATCGCCCGGACATGTTCGGCATAGCGGTGATCGTGCGCCCATCGATCGCCCGCGTCCTCGATATCGGCGTCGCTGAAATCGCCGCGATCGAGGCGGGACAGGATCGTCTCCGGATCGTCGCCCAGCGCGATGCCCAGATGATTGACCAGGGTCAGGGTGCCATCGGGCTCGACGGCGGCGAACAGGGCCAACTGGGTATAAGCGGGCCCGCGCCGGATCAGCGAACCGCCCGAATTGTTGCAGATGCCGCCGACGACCGACGCCCCGAAACAGGATGACCCGATCACCGAATGCGGCTCTCGTCCATAAGGTCGCAAGGCCTGTTCGAGCTCGTACAGGGTCGCGCCGGGCAGGCACACCACCTGCTCACCCCCTCGAATCACGGTCAGCCGCGACAATCGCGTGGTGCTGATGATGACGAGGCCGCCCGGATAATCATCGCCATCGGGGGTGGAGCCACCGGTCAGTCCGGTATTCGACGCTTGCAGGAGGATCGAGACATCGGCGGCGACGCAGGCCTGTGCGACGCGCCACATCTCGACCAGACTGCCCGGTCGTACCACGGCGATGGCCGGTCCCCCGCCGGTGCGATAGCCTTTGCGGAAACGGGCGGTGGCACGCGCCGTGGTCAGGACGTGGCGGCGACCGACCGTGGCACACAGCCGGGCGAGCAACGTTGCGGTGTCGGTCATGGTGCGCCGAGGGAACGTCATAACCCGAGTAAATACCACTATGCCGAATGACGCAAGTGGCATGCTATTGGTTTGCATGTCTGCGAGCATCGGCGTAGCATGTCCCATCGCATGAAGATCGGATCGGGAGCATGGAATGCTGAGGATCGATGTCGCGCTCTCCGATGGCGGGAGCATGGTGAACGAGGATGCGATCGGCCATCATGGCGACGCGGCCTGGGTGATCGACGGGGCTACGGGCGTCGGTCCATCCCTGCTGGACGCCCCGAGTGACGCGGCCTGGTTCGCGCATACCGCCAGCCGGCTGATCGCCGAGGCGCTGGCGGAAGATCCGGATCGATCCACGATCGAGATGTTGCGCCTGGTCATGACGCGCTGTGCTGCCGCGCTCGCGGATGCCCAGCGTCGCGCCGCCGACGGCACGCATGAGCATCCCTCGGCGGCCTTTGCCATGATCCGCAGGCAGGGCGACGTCGCCGAGATCACGGCGCTTGCTGACTGTCGCGTGGTGACGGTGGACGATGCGGGGACTGCGCGATTGTTCGGCACCTATGCGCTCGATACCGTCGAGGCGCGGACCCTTGCTGCGGTCAAGGCGATCCGCGAGGAAGATCCCTCGATCGATAATGATGCCTTGAAGCTTCGCCTGTTGCCGGGCCTGAGCGACAATCGCCGTCTCAAAAATCGTGAGGGCGGCTATTGGGTGCTCGGCACCGAGCCCGCCGCGGCGGACCATGTCTGGCAGGCGACGGTGCCGCTCCGGCCCGGCCAACGCTTCGCCATCGCCAGCGACGGGTTCCTGCGGCTCGTCGAGTTGTTCGGGATAGCGACGCCTGCCGATCTGCTGGCGATCGCCACGCCGGAGGACGGGGCCGCCTGGCTTGCACGATTGCGCGATATCGAGAGCGAGCCGGATTCTTTGCTGCGTCATGTCCGTGTGAAGCGGCACGACGATGCCAGCCTGATCGTCTGCACCTGGGACCCGACGCGCTGATGCTGGTGATGGGCTATATGAGCGGGACGTCGCTCGACGGTGTCGATGTCGCGATGATCGAGACCGATGGTGAGCGGATCGAGGCGTTCGGCCCCACGGCGATCATCCCGTTTACGAGTGCCGAACGCACGATCATCGAGCAGGCGACCCGCGATGCTCTGGCGTGGAACGGCTATGGCGCGGTGCCGTCGTCGTTCGATCCCGCATCCGACCTCATCGTGCGGCTGCATGTCGAGGTTGGTGAACGGGTTATCGCGGAGGCCGGGTGCCGCCCGGCATTGATCGGTTTTCACGGCCAGACGTTGCTTCATCGGCCAGAGCGGGGCTTGTCCGTCCAGATCGGCGATCCCCGGATGCTGGCGGATGCCCTGGGCGTGCCGGTGGTCGCGCAGATGCGGCAGGACGATTTGCGCGCGGGCGGGCAGGGGGCCCCGCTGGTGCCGGTCTATCACGCCGCGCTTGCCGACTATCTCGGGCTCACGCGACCGGTCGCGTTCCTTAACGTCGGTGGTGTGGCGAACCTGACCTGGGTCGGCGCGGAGGGCACGCTGGTCGCGTTCGATACGGGGCCGGGCAATGGCCTGATCGATCAGGTCGTCCAGGCGCGTGGCGCGGGCCGTTATGACGATGGTGGCCGGTTCGCGGCAGCAGGCAGCGTCGATGCGGAGATACTGGCCCGGCTCCTGGCGCACGACTATTTCCGTGGGGAGGGGGCGAAATCGCTCGATCGCTATGACTTTCCGCTCGACTGGGCGGCGACCTGTTCGCTGGAAGACGCCGCCGCGACGCTCACCGCTTTCACGGCCGAGGCTGTCGCCCTGGCGGCCCGCATGCTGCCCGCCCCGCCCGAATGCTGGATCATATGCGGCGGGGGCAGCCATAATCCGGCGCTGATGGCGGCGCTGCGCGATCGACTCGGGACATGCCGGACGGCGGACGACATCGCCTTGCGCAGCGATTTCATCGAGGCCGAGGCGATGGCGTTCCTAGCCGCGCGCAGCCTGCAGGGCCTGCCGCTGACCTTCCCGGGCACGACCGGCGTTGCCGCGCCGCTGACGGGCGGACAGCTATGGTATCCCGTGTGTAATACCAAATGATGATACCACATCTTTACATGTTGGTGACAGGTATGCATGATCGGGGCGGGTTTCCGGGCCCGTCGTGCGACATGTTCCATGATAGGCGGACCGGGTTGGGGCATATCAGGGAGGGACTTTGATGATCATGACGTCATACCGACAGAGCGTAGCCGCAGCCGCACTGGCCGTCGCCCTGATCCAGGCACCCGGCGCCGCGCTGGCGCAGACCGGTCCGGCGACGTCGGCTACCCCCGCGCCCCAGGACGCTTCGACGACCGGTGACGAGGTCGTGGTGACGGGCACGCGCATTCCCGTTCCCGGCCTGACCTCCAGCAGCCCGGTCGCCTCGACCAGCGAGGAGCAGATCAAGTTGCGCTCCGCCCTGACGATCGAGGATTTCTCCACCGCCATTCCGCAATTGTCGGGCGGCGTGCGTCAGGGCTCGCAGGGCAGCGATGCGTTCGGCGCCCAGGTCCTCGAACTGCGCAATTTCGGCCAAAGCCGCTCGCTGGTGCTGATCGACGGCACGCGTGCGGCGCCGTTCAGCTTCCGCAACTCGGTCGACGTCAATGCGATTCCCGCCTCGCTCATCAAGCGTGTCGACGTGCTGACCGGCGGCGCGGCGGCGGTTTACGGCGCGGATGCCGTGGCGGGCGTCGTAAACTTCATCCTCAACGACGAGTATGAGGGCATTCGCGGCACCGCAACCAGCCGGTTGTCGGTCCAGGGCGGCGCGCAATATGGCGGCTCGCTGATGCTGGGCACCGGCATCGGTGATCGTGGCAACTTGGTGATCGCGGCGGACTATACCCAGCGGGACGGGGTGCGCGCCGGACAGCGCGACTGGGCCGCGACGCCCAACCAGACGATCCCAAGCCTCGGCGGCGTCTTTACCGATGTCGCGAGCGGTCGCCGCTTCGGCTTCACCGACGATGGCGCGTTCACGACCAGTCCTTCGCCCACATCCAACATTTCGGCCAGCTATCCGCTGATCTCACCGCTCAAGCGCATCAACGTGGCGGCGCTGTACAAATACGAGGTCACGCCGCAGGTCGAGCTCTATGGCCGGGCCATGTATACCAATGCCCGGACCGAGGAGACGGGTACTCCCGGTGCGGCGCCCGCCTCGGTCAACCGTAATGTCGCGATCAGCGCGACCAATCCGTTTCTGACCGACGCGATCCGCAACCAGTTGACCTTCGTGAACGGCACCGCGCAGGTGAACGTGTCGCGTTCTCTCGCCGAGCTGGGCCTGATCACCTATGCGACCGAGCGCAACACCTTGCAGGTCCAGTCGGGGCTGCGTGGGCCATTGACCGATGCGGTGCGGTGGAACGTCTATGCGCAATATGGCCGTTCGACCGAATCGTCCCTGATCTCGGGCGACGGCCTCGTCACCAACGCGGCCGGCGCCAACAATTTCGCGTCGATCGTCAATTCGGTGAACATCTTCGGCCCCAACCGGCCCGGCCTCGCCGCCGCGCTGGGCAGCACGATCGACGGCTTCATTCGCAAGCGCGACCAGTTCGTCACGGCGGGGACGCTGAGCGGCACGCTGGCCGATCTGTTTTCCCTGCCCGCAGGTCCCATCGGTTTCGCAGGCGGCGTCGAGTATCGGCGCGAAACGGCGAGCATCAATCAGGACAGCGCGCTGCTGTCCGGCAATACCTATCGCCAGGGCGTGCAGGCCGCCTATCGCGGGGCGTTCGACGTCATCGAACTCTATGGCGAACTCCTCGTCCCGCTGATCCACGACACGCCGCTGATCCGCAAGCTCGACGTCGGCGGCGCCTATCGCCTGTCGGACTATAACCTGTTCGGCACGCACGGCACGTGGAAGGTCGAAGGCAATTGGGAAGTCGACCGCAACCTGCGGCTGCGCGGCACCTATCAGCGGGTGTTGCGGACGCCCAATTTCGGCGAGTTCGCCGCCAGCACTTCCTCGCTGCCGCTCAACAGTCTGGTCACGGTCGATCGCCTGAAGCCGCGCTATGGCGGCGATCCTTGCGTGATCGGTACCGGCAATGCGGCGCAATGCGCGCGGTTCGGTGCTCCGGCGGTCGGCTCGGCCAATTCCACCGCCCCCGGCTATCTGACCGGCAACTATTATTATGGCGGCAATCCCGACATCAAGCCGGAGACGGGCTATACGACGACGGCGGGTGCGGTGTTCACGCCGACCTTCCTGCCGGGCCTGAACGTGACGGTCGACTATTATAACCTCGACCTGCGCGGGGCGGTCGGCGTGATCCAGCCGATCGCGGCGATCACGAGCTGCTACATCACCAATCCGAGCGCGAGCAATCCGCTGTGCGCGCTGGTCACGCGCAACGCGAACGGCACCTTCGCCGATGCGTTCGTCAACAACCAGAATCTGGGCCGTCTGCTGCAACGCGGCTTCGACATCTCGGCAGCCTATACGCTGCGGCCGGACTGGCTGCCGGGCAGGGGTGTCCGCGCGAGCTATCAGGGCAACATCGTCACCTCCTACCTGATCCAGGCGAACCCGACCGTGTCGGCGGTGCAGTGCAAGGGCACGTTCGGCGCGACCTGTTCGAGCGACGGCACGACCCTTGTCCAACCGGACTATCGCCACACCGCCGGGCTCGGCTGGCGGCTCGACAAGGGCGTGATCCAGTTCGACTGGCAGCGTATCGGCAAGGTCCGGTCGAGCACGGTCGGGTCGACCGAGACGCTTCCGGCGCAGGATATCTTCGACCTGTCGGCATCGTACGATTTCACCGATGGCGTGACGATGAGCGCGGGCGTCTACAACCTCTTCGACAAGACGCCGCCGCGCGTGTCGACCGGCGGTGTCTTCAACACCTTCCCCGACACTTACGACATATTGGGGCGGACGATCGGCTTCTCGCTGACCGCGCATCTGTGATCGGATAGCCTTGCTATGGCGCCCGGCCCGATGCGCGGGCCGGACGCATTCGCCTCATGCCCGTGGACGTTCGGTTCCGGGCGATCGGAGTATGCTTCGATGACGCTGCCCTTCTCCATGGCCGACTGGCTGGTGATCGCGGGCTATCTGCTCGTGCTGGTCGTGGGCGGATGGATATTGACGCCGCGCCATACCACGTCGGCGCGCGAGTATTTCCTGGCGGGCGGCACCGTGCCGGCGTGGCTCGCCGCGCTTTCGGTGCTGTCCGCGACGCAGTCGGCCGCGACCTTCCTGGGAGGGCCGGACTATGGCTATCACGGCGACCTCACCTATCTCAGCGGCAATATTTGCGGGGGCCTGATCGGCGCGATCTTCGTGGCGCATGTCCTGATCCCGCGTTTCTATGCGATCCGCGCCACCACCGCCTATGAGTTGCTGACCTTGCGTTTCAGCGAACGGGCGACCCGCTGGGCAGGGGGCATGTTCCTGGTGGGACGGGTCTTTGCCGGGGGCGCGCGCGTGTATCTGGCCGCCATCGCGCTGGCTATGGTCGTCACGGGGGGCGTGGGTGTGCAGGGCATCATCTTCGCCGCCGCCGCGCTGGTCGTGGCGAGCGTGGCGTTCACCTTCGTCGGCGGTCTGAAGTCGGTATTGTGGAACGACCTGATCCAGTTCGTCGTCTATGTCGGCTCGGCGATCGCGGTGCTGGTGTTCCTGCGCCTGTCGATCCCGGCCTCGAATGGCCAGATACTGGAGGCGCTGGCGCATACGCCGCAGGGCGTGGACAAGCTGCGCCTGTTCGACTTCTCGCTGGACCTGTCGCGGCCCTTCTCGGTACTGGCGATCGTCACGGGCCTCGCGCTGCTCTACATCGCCAATGCGGGCATGGATCAGGATACCACGCAGCGCCTGCTGTCCTGCCGGGATGCGAGGATGGGGGCGCGGAGCCTTTACCTGTCCGTGCTGGCGACCGTGCCGACCGTCGGCATGTTCATGGTCATCGGCCTGTTGCTGTACGTCTTCTATGACCGTCCCGACCTTATGAGCGGTTCGGGCGCCGTCGCGGCCAGCAGGTTCGAGGGGCAGAAGATCAGCATCTTCATGCACTATATCCTGACCCAATTGCCCGGCGGCCTGCGCGGCCTGGTGACGATCGGCATTTGCGCGGCGGCGGTGGCGACCACCAATTCGGCGCTTAACGCGATGTCGTCGGTCCTGGTGCAGGATTTCTATCGTCCCTGGCGCGACCGGCGCGGGCCCGTCGAGGAACATCATTTCGTCCAGGCCGGGCGTGCGGGCATGGGCATCATCGGCTTCGCGATGTTCCTGATGGCCGTCCTTTCCTTCTATTGGCAGCGGCACAGTTCGATGGGCCTCCTGGAGTTCGCGTTGCAGGTCATGGTGTTCAGCTATGCGGGTCTGCTCGGCGTGTATTTCACGGCGTTGTTCACCACGCGCGGCACCACCGGCTCGGCCATCGCGGCGCTGTTGATCGGCTTCGTGACGATCATCCTGCTGCAACCGGCGATTGCCCGGGCCATCGACCTGCCGCTCGCGCTCACCGGGCTATCCTTTCCTTTCCAGCTTTGCATAGGAACGGCCTTGGCGTTCCTGGTCTGCGCCGCGCCAGCGGGCCGCTCCGCATCGACGCTCCCAGTGGGATCAATGCTATGATGAACACCGAAACGCTCGACGCCCGGTATCTGGACCTCGACCAATGGCCGACAGAATCGGCGGTCGAAGCGATGCTGGAAGGGCAGATGGCCGCCATCGCCGCCATCCAGTCGCAGACGGCCGCGATCGCGCGGGCTGCCGAAGCGGCGGCGGCGCGGCTGGGCCAGGACGGACGCCTGATCTATGTCGGCGCGGGCACATCGGGTCGGCTCGCCGTGCAGGACGGTACCGAACTGAACCCCACTTTCTGCTGGCCGATGAAGCGTCTGGTCTTCCTGATGGCGGGCGGCTTCGGCGCGCTGACGGAGGCGTATGAAGGGGCGGAGGACAATGTCGAGGCGGCGCGGGCCGACATCGACGCCTGCGCGATCACGCCGTCCGATGTCGTCATCGGCGTCGCGGCGAGCGGACAGACGCCGTACACCGTGGCCGCGGTTCGGCACGCCAGGACGCTCGGTGCGCTGACGATCGGGATCGCCAACAATCCGGGGACGGCCCTGATCGAACAGGCGGAGCATCATGTGCTGGCCGATACGGGCAGCGAAATCCTGGCGGGATCGACCCGCATGAAGGCGGGAACCGCGCAAAAGGCGGTGCTGAACCTGTTGTCCACCGCCCTCATGCTGCGCCTGGGGTTCGTCTATCGCGGGCGGATGGTGGCCATGCGCGTATCCAACGCGAAGCTCCTTCGACGCGCTCGCCGCATGGTCCAGGAACTGTCCGGCGTGGATGCCGAGGTGGCGATCCATGCGCTGGGCGTCGCGGAGAACGACATAAGGTGTGGCGTGCTGGTCGCCATGGGCTTACCCCTGGACGAGGCGAGGGCGCTGCTCGACGCGCATCAAGGCAGCCTGCGCGACGCCCTGCACGCGCTGGACGCGCGGAAGGCGTGACGATGCGCGACATCGCCTGGACGCGGAGCGACGAAGCGACGCCCTTGTACCTGCAACTCGCCCAGAGCCTGCGCGAGCATATCGACGGCGGGGGGATCGATCCGGGGAGCGCGCTGCCCTCCGAACGGGAACTCAGCGAAATGGTGGGCTTGTCGCGCGTCACCGTCCGCAAGGGCATCAAGCAGTTGATCGACGAAGGCGTGCTGATCAGCAGGCAGGGTTCGGGGACCTTCGTCGCGCGACGGATCGAAGCGCCGGGGGCAAAGCTGAACAGCTTTACCGACGACACCCGGTCGCGCGGGCAGGACCCCGGCGTGGTCTGGATCTACAAATCCTACGCCTTGGCGACCGAAGAGGAAGCTGCGGCAGTGGGGGTGGCTCCCGATGCCCGCGTCGCCCGCCTCGGCCGTGTCCGCCTGGCGGGCGATGAACCGCTGGCGATCGAGCATGCGGTGATTCCGGCGATCTTCATGCCCGACCTCGATGCGCTGGGCGATTCGCTCTATCAGGCGCTTGAGGTCCATGGCTTTCGACCCACATCGGGCACGCAGCGCGTCCGCGCCTCGCTCGCCACGCAAACCGAAGCCGGAATCCTCAACGTACGACAGAATTCCGAGGTCTTGCGGATCGAACGCTGCACCCGAATTCCCGATGGGCGGATCGTCGAATTCACCCGCTCCGTCTATCGCGGAGACCGCTACGAGTTCGTGACGGATCTGAATGTCGTCTGACGCAATGCCACTCTACGGTCAGGTCGCGGATTCTCCGGCGAACGCCATGGGATAAGGCCCAGTGCTAGAAATCCGCCGTCAGGCTCGCGGTCACCCGGCGGCCCGGCAACAGGGTATAGCCGCCACCGCCGGACACCCGCCAACCGAATGTGTCGGCGACGTTTCGGACCTGTAGCCGCAGCAGCGTCGGCACGCGACCGATGCGACTGCGATAGCGGGCACCGAGGTCGAGAATGGCGCGGGCCGGGAGCGCGGCGGTGTTCGCGGCATTGGCGGTCCGCCGCGCCTCGAAGGTCGCATGGGCGTCGACCGAGACACCGGCAAGGCCCGGAATCCGATAATCGGCGCTGGCGTCGATGAACAGGGGCGTGCGGCCGATGGGGCGCGCGCCGATCCGTCCGTCGTCGACCGCCTGGCCGGTCACGCGGGGACGCAGCAAGACCATGCCCGCGACCATGCTCAAGCCCTCCAGCGGACTGCCGGACAGCGACGCCTCCGCCCCGCGATGGGTGACGGTGCCCAACTGCCGAAACATGCCGTCGCGCCGGTCGAGATCGAAATAGGGCTTGGCGATGTCGAACACCGCCGCTGTCGCCCGCCAGCCGCTGGAAAAGGCATAGCGCGCGCCCGCCTCATATTGCCGGGTGCGCAGCGCGGGCAGCGCCGCGCCGGGATTGCTGGCATTGCCCGGCGCGATCCCGCTTTCCTCCAGCCCGCGCGTCGTCGCGGCGTAGAGCGTCAGTCGCTCGGTCGGCAGCAGCGCCAGCGCGGCGTTCCACAACCATGGCCGGTCGTGTTGGAGCACGACCGGCGCTCCCGGCACCGCGACCGTCTTGCGGTAATCGGTGCGTGTCAGGCCCAGATTCAGTTCGAGCAGCCTTGCCCAGCGCAGTTCATAACCGATGGCATAGCTCGTCTGCTGCACATCGTCGCGCGTCCGCTCGCCGGGAACCAGCCGCGGTTGGGGCTTTGGATCGGGAACGCCGATCGTCGCCAGCCCGAAATCGGCGGTGGCCAGCCCGCCATAACGCGCCGCCACGTCGCGAGCGCGTACCGACACGAGCAGCCGGTGGCGACGCGGACCGTCCTCGATCAGGCGGCTGACCCGCAGCTCGCCCGAGGTGGAGGCGGTCGTCTGATCCTCGCCCGCCAGGACGAAGGACCGTCCCACCCCGTTCGCGTCGACCCCGCGATAAAAGGCGGTGTGATATTCGTCGCGGGCGAAACGGCTGCGAAAGGCACCTGCCATGACCTGCCATTTGCCGAGCGTCGCCTTGGCCAGCCCGCCATAGTTGAAGGCCTGCCCCGCCCAGTCGGCCCAGTCCTGCCCAAAGAAGCGGCGGCGGGGAATGCGTCCCGGAACGCGACCATCGGCGGTGAAGATCGTCGGTGCCTGTTCCTCGTCGCCAAAGCTGTAGCCGCCATAGAAGCCGGTCAACTCGACGCCGTCGGCGGGCCGCACCCGCGCAATCCCGCCATAGCTGACAAACCAGCCCCCGGCGCCGCTGACATACTCATCGTCGTACAGCGCCGCATCCAAGTTGATGCCGATCCGGTCGCCGATCGGGATGGCCGCATCGACGACCAGGTCGGTCCCCAGATAGTCGCCGCTGTTCACCTGCACGCTGACGACCGGTTTCGTTCCCGCGCGCCGCATCTCATGGTCGATGATCCCGGTCGGTGCGGGCAGGGGATAGCCAAAGGCGCTGAGGCCGACGCGAGTCGTTGTTTCCCGCGTGATGACGCTGCTTAATATGGCGGCACGGTCCCAGTAGACGCCCTCGATCCGGTTGTTCCCTGCCTCGGTCGCGCTGAAGCCGCGCACCTCGCCGCTGGCATAGATGCCGATGGACTCGCTGCCGACGCTCTTGCCGAAGCCGTCCTCCGCCTCGCGCACCGTATTCTCGGCCGTGCGCTGCCCGGCGGCGGGCATGGCCCAGCCCCCGGCGACCAGCGCCAGCCCCCATGCCATCCGCCTCACAGCGCGACGGCGATCCGGGCGCGGATCGTGCGCGGCGCGCCGGGTGTGATCCACACGTTCGAATAGCTGCTTTCCAGATAATAGGCGTCGAACAGATTCTCGCCATCGAGATGCGCGGACAGTCCCTTGGCGACCTGATAGGACAGGTTGAGGCGCGCGGTGGCATAGCCCGGCAGGCGGAAGCCGCTGACGACATCGTCGCCCGGCCGCTCGCCGACATAGGTCACTCCGGCACCGATGCCGACCGATCCGGGATCGGTCCCCCGCGACTGCCAGAAGGCATAGGCCGCGCCGCTGTGGTGCGGGATGTTCGACAGGCCGCTGCCGGTCAGGCCGGGCCGCGTGTCGCGCGTCACCTTCGCATCGGTATAGGCATAGACGCCGGTCAGGGTCAGCCGGTCCCCGGCACGATAATTGACGTCCGCTTCCACGCCACGGCTGCGCGCCTCGCCGGTCGCGATCGAGAAACCGGCATTGGCGGGATCGTTGACCAGGATGTTGCGCTTGGTGATCTGGAACAGCGAGACGGTGCCGTTCAGGCGCTTGGCCAGGGCCGCGACCTTTACCCCGGCTTCCCAGGCCTCGCCGCGTTCGGGCGCGAAGGGATTGGCGGCGGCGTCGACGCCCTGGTTGAACCGGAACGACCGGCCCCAGCTGACATAAGTGGAGACATGCTCGCTCGGCGCGAAGGTGAAGGCGGCGCGGGGGCTGGTCGCCTGCGGGCGCTGGCGGTCGGTGCGACCGCTCCGATAGTTCACATTGTCCTGCCGTATCCAATCGTGGCGGATGCCGAGCAGCAGCGAGAAGCGATCGTCGAGCGTCAGCAGATCCTGCGCATAGACACTCTGTCCGCTCAGCCGTTCGAGCAGATTCTGGTTGAGCGGCGCGACCGGCTTGGGCTGGCCATAGACGGGGTTGAAGATGTCGATGTCATAGGGCTGCGCCGCCGTCGGGCTGAAACGGTAGAAGACGCGCCGCTGGTCGAAGTCGAAGGCGTCCGCGCCGACCCGCAACTGGTTGCCGATGCCGAGCAGCGTCCGGTTGGCGCTGATCTCGATCCGACCCGACAGATCCTGCCACTTGTAATCGTGGATGCGCAATTGCCGTCGCAACCGCGTGCCGACCAGCGCGGCATTGTGCGTCGACTGGCCCAGCAACGCGCCGTCGCGATACTGGACACCCCCCTCCAGCGTGATGCCGGGGGCCAGGTCGACATAGGCCGTCGCCTGATGCTGCGACGTGCGCTGGGTCATCTGCCCGTCATTGGGCTCGCCCAGGAACCGGTCGCGCGGCAGTGCCCGGCCATTGCCGTTCACCGCGACCAGGCCGCGATCATGGGTGAAATGGACGAGGTTGTATTCGAGCTGGTAGAGCAGCCGCACCCGGTCGCTGACCCGCCAGCCGATCGACGGCGCGAACAGCAACCGGTCGTTATGGACGAAGTCGCGGAAGCTGCCGCCGTCCTGATAGACGCCGATCACCCGCGTCGACAGGCCACCCTCGACCGGCCCGCCAATGTCGAAGCTGCCGCGCCACGTATCGAAACTGGCATAGCCCAGCTCGCCGCTCGCATGAAAATGGTCGAGCGGCGCCTTCGTCACGATATTGATCGAGCCGCCCGGCTCGCCCTTGCCCGACAGTGCCGAGGCGGGACCCTTCAGCACCTGGAAACTTTCGACCGTCGCCACATCGCGGCGCGCATTGAAGCCGCGATTGGCGCTGAAGCGATTGACCAGCAGATCCGGCCCCTGGTTGATGTCGCCGGAAAAGCCCCGGATCGCATAGGCATCCCATGCCCCGCCGAAGCTGTTCTGCCGCGACATGCCCCCGGCAAGATCGAACAGCTGCGACAGGTCGGTAAAGCCCGCTCGGTCGATCAGCATATCGTCGAGCAGGCGGACATTCTGGGGCAGCAGATGCGGGTCGATGTCGAGCCCGTTGATGCTGGCATTGGCCTTACGCGATCCGGTGACGACGACCTCGTCGGTCGTTTCCTCCTCCGTCGGCACGCGCTCGCCCGATCCCTCGGCGCGAACACCGGTAGCGGTCAGTAGCGGCACGAGAATCAGGGCCGGGGCGAGTCGGCGCAGGCAGATCGTCATGGAATCCTCGATGCAAATGATACGCAGTTACGCGCCTACAAACCGATCGTCTGTCGCCTGTCAATGAAATGATACATCGTGACTGTTGACGGTGGCGTGGCCGAGAGGGCAGTGATCGGGCCATGTCGATCATGCCTTCAACCCCCGCTGCCTCGTCCGAAATCGCCATAGCGGATGCCACTCTCTCTTATGGCGCCCATCAGGTACTCGACTGCCTGACGCTGTCGGTCGCGGCGGGCGAAATCTATGCGCTGCTCGGCGGGAACGGCGCGGGCAAGTCGACGACCTTGTCGACATTGCTGGGCTTCGTCCGGGTCGATGAAGGCAGCGTCCGGGTCAGTGGGATCGACCCCGCGACCGACCCCGACGCGGCGCGACGGCGCATCGCCTATCTGCCGGAAAATGTTGCGCTGTACGAACATCTCAGCGCGGTCGAGAATTCGGATTATCTGCTGGCGCTGTCGGGTACGCCGCGCGACCGGGCGGCGATTGCCGGGGCCCTGGCGGCGGCGGGGTTGCAGGAGCGGGCGTTCGATCAGCGGCTGGGCGGCTTCTCCAAGGGAATGCGGCAAAAGGTCGCCATCGCGGTGGCGCTGCTCCGCGAGGTGCCGGTGCTGCTGCTCGACGAGCCGACCTCCGGCCTTGATCCGCGCGCGACAGCCGATTTCAACGCGCTGCTCCACGCGGTCCGTTCGCGGGGCACCGCCGTGCTGATGGTGACGCACGACCTGCTCAGCGCCGCCGATGTCGCCGACCGCATCGGCTTCCTCGAAGGCGGACGCATCGTGGCCGAGGTCGCGGCGGAGGGTGAGGCCCGGTTCGACGTACGCGCCCTGCACGACCGGTTCGCCGGGGTCGCGGGCGCATGAACGCGATCTCGCTGATCGCGCGCGACGAATGGCGGCTGATGCGGCGCAACCGCGTCACGGTGACGGCCGTCCTGCTGCTGCTCCTGCTGACGATGGTCGCGGTCGTCACCTCCTGGACGCATCAACAGGGCATCGCCGATAGCCGTGCGCGCAACCAGGCGGAGGCGAACCATGCGTTCGAGGCGCAGCCCGACCGCCACCCGCACCGCGTCGTCCATTACGGCCATTTTATCTTCCGCCCGCTCGGGCCGCTCGCCGCCTTCGATCCGGGCGTCGACGCCTTTACCGGCAACACCATGTTCCTCGAAGGGCATCGGCAGAATAGCAGCAATTTCGGCGATGTGCGGCAAAGCTCGGCGCTGGTCCGCTTCGGGCAGCTGACCCCGGCCTTCGTCCTTCAGGCCGTGGCGCCGCTGCTGCTGATCTTCCTGGGCTATGGGGCCGTCGCGCGCGAGACGGAGGGGGGAACGCTGCGCCCGCTGATGCTGCAAGGGGCGTCGGCACGGGCGATCGTGCTGGGCAAGCTCGCCGCGCTGGGCGGGGTCGCGCTGCTGGTCGGGCTTCCCGCGATGATCGGTTTCGTCCTGATCTCCGGCCAGCCGGGGGCGTTTGCGGGGCCGATGCTGGCGATCGCGCTGGCCTATGCCGCCTATCTCGCGCTGTGGGTGGTGGCGATCATCCTCGTGTCGATGCTGGTCCGTCGTCGCCGCGATGCGCTGCTCGCCTTGCTGGCGGCCTGGGCGGTGACCGTCGTGCTGTTGCCGCGCGTCGCCCCCGATATGGCGAGTGCGGCCTATCCGCTCGCCAACCGACTACAGACCGATGTCGCCATCGCCCGCGACCTGCGGCGGATGGGCGACAGCCATAATCCCGACGACCCGCATTTCGCGAAGTTCAAGGCGGACGTGCTGAAACGCTATGGCGTGACCCGCGTCGAGGATCTGCCGGTCAACTACAAGGGCCTCCTAGCGCTCGAAGGCGAGGCGATGACCAGCAAGCTGTTCGATCGTTATGCTGCCGACAGTTTCGCGGCGCAGACGCGGCAGAATGCGCTGGTCACCGGCGTCGGCGTGCTCAGCCCGACCATCGCGTTGCGCCAGGCGTCGATGGCGGCGGCGGGCACCGACTTCGCCGGCCACCGCCGCTTCCTCGAACAGGCGGAGGCCTATCGCTACGCCCTGGTCCAGCGGCTGAACCGCTTGCAGGCGGATGCGGTCAGCTATGCCGACGACACCGCCAAGGACGCCGGGGCGGACCGGCGCAAGCGGATCGGGGCGGACAACTGGCGCCGTATCCCCGAATTCACCTTCGTCCAGCCCGATGCCCGGACCCTGGTGCGGGCGAGCCTGCCAGGGCTGGCGATCATGCTGGGGTGGCTGTTGGCGGCCGGGGGCGCGCTGGCCCTCGCCACCCGTCGGCTGGGAGCGAAGTGATGGCGATCTGGATGCATGAATTGCGGCTGCTATGGCGGTCGCGCATGGCGAGCATCGCGCTGGTCCTGCTGGCCATGCTCAGCATCGCCGCCGTCGCCGCCGGCATGGCCGAAATGGCGCGGCAGCGCGCCGCCATCGATGCGATTGCGCCCGCGCAGGCGGAGGATATCGGGGCGATCGCCACCTATATCGATCGGGAAAAGGATGCGGGAAGCGCCGCCTATTACAGTTTCCACCCGACCTGGGACGCGCCCGCACCGCTCGCCTTCGCCGCTATCGGAATGCGCGACGTCGCGCCCTATATCCTGCGGGTCCGGGCGCTGGGTCTGGAGGCGCAGATCTATGACGGCGACACCTTCAATCCCGAACTGGCCCTGCCGGGGCGGTTCGATTTCGCCTTCGTGCTGGTCTTCCTTGCGCCGCTCTTCGCCATCGCGCTGTTTCACGATCTGAAGTCCGGCGAGCGCGAGGCCGGGCGGGCGCGAATGCTGGGCGCGTTGCCGGGCGCGGGGCGACTATGGCTGCGGCGCGGGCTGGTCCGTTTCGGGCTGCTGTTGACGGCCCTGTCGGTGCCGTTCGTAATCGGCGCGATCCTGTCGGGGGTCGCCGCCTGGACCGTGCTGCTCGTGGTGGCGGTGGCGGGCGCCTATCTGTTGTTCTGGATCGGGTTGGCCGGGCTGGTGTCGCGTCTGGGTCATGGATCGACCGCCAATGCCGCGACGCTGGCCGGATCGTGGCTGGTGCTCGTCCTTGTGATCCCAACGCTCGCCAACGTGATCATCAACCGCGCCATTCCCGTTGACGAAGGCGCCAAGATCGCCTTGGCACAACGTGAAAATGTCCACCACGCCTGGGAAATCCCGCGTGAGGAAACGATGCGCCGCTTCTACGCCAGCCACCCCCAATGGGCGGACTCGCCGCCGCTGCCGGACGCTTTCCATTACAAATGGTATTTCGCCTTCCACCAGAATGGCGACGAGAGCGTCGCCGATCGAGTGAAAGCCTATCGCCAAGGGCTGGAACGGCGCGCCGCGACCGCCGACGCGCTGGGCTGGCTGCTCCCGTCGGTCGGAGTCCAGGCGTTGCTGACGCGGCTCGCCCATACCGATCTGAGCGCCCAACTCGCCTATCAAGATCGCATCCGCGCCTTTCACCGGCGGTTGCGCGCATTCTATTACGACTACATGTTCCACGACCGGCCCTTCGGCAAGGCGGACTTCGCCAGAGCACCGCGATACTGAACGCGAGTTAAGGGGATGCGATAGGCGATGATGCTACGTCGCCTTCGTCATTGACGCCCAGGCGTGCCGGATCGTGAGCGGGGGCGCCAGCCACTGCGCGCGGGCTTCTTCCTCGATGCGCGTGAGCAGGGGGCCCGGCACCTCGAACCTGTCAGCAACATACCCCCTGCGGCAGCCAGAGGCTGGTCAACGACGCTCGCGTCCCTAGCCATCGCGCTCGGCGAAAAGTTTCTGCATCACGGCCATGTTCGCGGTGCCCCATTGGCATAAAGGCTCCAGCGCCTGCGCAAGGCTCTGGCCGAGTGGGGTCAGCGTATAGTCGACCCGTGGCGGAACCTCCTTGTAATCGTTCCGGCGCAGGACGCCGTCCGCCTCCAACTCCTTGAATTGCTGGATCAGCACCTTGTCGCTGACATCGCGAATGGCGCGCTTCAGTTCCCCATAGCGGGTCGGGCCGCGCAGCAGGAAGGTGAGGATCAGGGGCTTCCACTTGCCCAAGATGATCTTCAGCGTAGCGTCGAGCCCGCAGGTAAAGGCGGGCGCGATCGGCGTCGTGACGGGATCGTCGGCTTGCGGCGTTTCAGACATTCTGAGCACTTACCAAAAGGTGGATATTTCGACGTCAATATGAAGGGCACCATCGTCACGGTGCGGATCAGCGCGGCGATGAACCATGCCAGGAGGAGTATGGGAACATGCCACTGCCCGGCAAGCGCGACGATCGCGGCGGACGCGCCGCTATCGGTCAGGGCCCGACCGAAACCCGCGCCCAAGCCGACGACGAGGGTGCTCCCATTTTTTGCGCCTCATCGTTCCATCAGCCGCCGATAAAAGCAGGTTGGGACCCCTGTCTTACCCTATCGTGATATCGGCCCTATGGTACCGGCCGTAATGTGAACCGCGTGATTTCGGACGGCACGCCCAGCCGCAGCGCGAAGCCCGGCCACAAGCCGGTGCCGTTGCTGACATAGAGCGTCATGCCACCGACCGCGTATCGTCCCGACACGAACCCGGCATTGCCTCGCGCGACGAGCCGATCGAGCCCGCGGATCATGCCGCCATGGGTGTGCCCGGACAGTTGAAGCGCCACCCCGCGCGCGGCGGCATCGCGTGCCTTGCGGGGTTGATGGTCGAGCAGGATGATCGGCGCGTCGGCGGGTGCCCCTCGGAGCGCAAGGGTGAGGTCTGGTCCGGCCTCGCCGACGCTGGGCGCCGACGGGTCGGTGACTCCCGCGATCACCAGTCCGTCGCCGCCGCGTCGGATCACGGCATGCGCATTGGTCAGCATGCGGAAGCCCATGCTCGACAGGCGCCGTATCCACGCGCCGTAATCGAAGAAATATTCGTGGTTGCCCGGAATGGCATAAACCCCGTCGGGCGCACGCAACTGCCGCAATGGCGCCACGTCATCACGCCGCATCTCGACCGACCCGTCGATGAAGTCGCCGGTCACGACGATCAGGTCGGCACCGGACGCATTGGCGCGCTCGACGACCGACTGCGCCCATTGGGCAGTGAAGAGGCGGCTGATATGCAGGTCGGTAAGCTGAACGATCCGGTAGCCGTCGAAGGACGACGGCAGGTCGCGGATCGCCACCGTCACGTCCTTGATAGGCGGAACGCGCAGCGCGTTGGCGACCCCTATCCCGGCCAGTACCGCCGCCATTCCGGCGATGGCATATCGGAGAAGGGCTGGCTCTCGGATCACCTCCCGGCGAACGAGCATGGTCAGCAGTGCTCCCAGGTCGAGGAACAGTTGGAACACGGCCAGCAGGAGCAGCGCGCCGAATGCCCAGTTGAACAGGATGACGACCAGCCGCGGGAATTCGGGCGCGAATACCGAGCCTGAGGAGAGGCGGCTCCACAGGTGGAACTGCGAGGCCGCGATCATCAGGAACCCGGCGGGTATCTTGGCCCAAAGCGGCAGCGGCAACGGCCACAGCCAGCGTGCCAGGACGATCAGCGCCGGTACGGCAAAGACGAGATTGAAGATGAAACCCACTCCGGCTGTTGCATGCGATGTCGGTTCTGAACGAAGCGCTCGCCCTACGTGTCCACCATAGGCACGGGCGAGGGGGGCGACGGGTGCCGTGGTGGCGGCAACGGCACCCGTCCTGTTTCAGGGGCTTGGCAACCACCGAGTGCGGCGGATGGACGAGTATCGGGGGCAGAGGTCCGCGTCATACTCGCCCAAGCTTCGTCGGCCCCTTCCACCAGGCCGGATCGCCATTCAGACATGCCCTGCTTTTCTCTCCCCTATCCAAGGAAGAGGGAAGAAGGAGTAGTGTGAATGTCGATGGGTCTTGGGAAAGGGAGGCGATCACTGGCCTTACGCCGTCGCACCGCCGTCGATGTTGAGTGTGGCGCCGGTGATGTAGCTTGCATCCGGCCCAGCGAGGAACGCCACCGCGCCCGCGATCTCCTCGACCTTGCCGTAGCGGCCGAGTGGGATGGCTTGCAGCACCTGTCCCGCGAAGTCGCTGTCGGCGGGGTTCATGTCGGTGTCGATCGGTCCCGGCTGCACGGTGTTGACCAAAATGTTGCGCGGCGCGAGGTCCTTGGCCCAGCCGCGCGCGAGCGCGGCGACGGCCGCCTTCGTCGCGCTGTAGACCGTGGTCGCGGGGAAGGCCATCTCGCCCGAGATGCTGCCGATCAGGATGATCCGCCCGCCGTCGCGAAGATGCGGCAGGGCGGCGCGGGTGCCGACGTGGAGGCCCTTCACATTGACGCCGAACTGGCGGTCATAGGTTTCGTCGGTATCCTCGGTGACGGTCGAGAATTCGGCCACTCCGGCATTGTGGACCAGGATGTCGATCCCGCCCAGCGCGGCGGCGGCTTGTTCGACGCCCGCTCGCTGCGAGGCCGGATCGGCGGCATTGGCCTGGAAGGCGAAGGCGGTGCCGCCCGCGCTCTCGATCGCCGCCACGGTGGCATCCGCTGCCGACTTGTTCCCGGCATAGGTGATCGCCACCGCCGCGCCCTCGGCCGCCAGTCGCTTGGCGATGGCCGAGCCGATGCCGCGCGATCCGCCGGTGACGAGCGCTGTCTTTCCCTGGATGGACATGTGCATTCTCCAAAATCTGGCCCGCGATCACGGCATCGTGCGCTGTCGGCAGGCGGAAGATGGGGTGATGCTTTAATAGTTCAATAATACCGAACTATTAAATTCACTGAATTACCCTATATCTGTTGGCATGCCCCGCTTCACCCATCCCCGGCTGGAGGACGTTCCGCTCGATCTGGCGCTTCACGCGCTCGCCGATCCCAATCGGCTGGCCATGGTGGCGCGGCTCGCCGCGACCGAGCGGCTGCGCTGCACCGACGCCGCGCCGTGCGAGTCCATCCCGAAGAGTACGCTGTCCAATCATCTGAAGCTGCTGCGCGCGGCGGGGCTGATCGAGACGACGCAGGCCGGGCGCGAGATGATCAACACACTGCGCCGCGCCGAATTCGACCAGCGTTTTCCCGGCCTGCTCGACGCGGTGCTCGCCAACCGGCCTGCCTGATTACCGACCGATCGCGTCGAGTTCGGCCACGGCGTCTTTGGGCAGGTAAGCCACCGACAAAATGCTGCATTGGGCGCAGAGGGCCTGCTGGTCGATGTCGCGGCGGCGGGCGGCGATCTCGTCCGATCGGCGGGCATGATCTTCCGCCATCATCCACGTGCCTTGGCCCAGCGCGGGGACGGTCGTGCCGTCGGGAAAGCGGATCGTCTTCATGCGGCGGTCAATGTCCCACGCCGCGCATCGGGCCAATATTCGCCGACCCTCAGGCGCGATCCTCGTCGCACCGGATCGACCAAGCGCTGCCCATCCCCGAAAGGGACAGGCAGCACAGGTTCGCTGGATTATCGGGTAAAGTGAATCCCGCAGAGCTTATTGCCGTCGGGATCGCGGAAATAAGCGAGTTCGACCGTGCCCATGGACGCCGTGTGGCGCGGTCCGGGCGGTGCTTCGATCGAGGTGCCGCCATTGGCGACCGCGACATCGTGAAACTGCTTCACCTGCTCCGGCGAGTTGCATGCGAAGGCGACGGTGCCGCCGTTCGCGACGGTTGCCGGTTCGTCGTTGATCGGCTGGCTGACGATGAAGTTGGTCCCATTGCCATTATTGTAGATGAGCCGGGTATGGCCGCTGTCGGCGATGTTCCGTGTTGCTTCGCCCACGCCCAAGGTGCCCAGCACCGTGTCGTAAAAGCGCTTAGATCGCTCAATGTCGTTCGATCCGACCATCGTGTGAAACAGCACGCCATTCTCTCCTGCTCAGGATATTTTCCAAACGAGCCCGAACCGCATCCGGGCCACATGGTTACGAGCGATACCCGAATTTGTGCCTTCGCCGATTTGCTATGCTAGAGACCCGGCCATGTCGAAATCCCGAACAAACGCCGGAACCGTCACTGTCGATGGCGTGGCCTATGATTGGCGCCTGCACAGCGAACCCCATGAGTCGGATGACGAGGGGTGGAAGGGCATGACGATCTCGCTCCTTCAGCAGGATGCCAAGCGCGAAGCCCTGGTCGAATTTCCGCCGCCCAAGCGGCTGTTGAATGGATTGCCGCGCGGTCGGCTTCAGCTTGACGATGCGACGATGGCGCGCTGCGTGCGCTCGGCGATATCGGCCGGGTGGGAGCCGATGTCGCGTGGCAGGCCGGTGGTCGTCATGGTCGACGCCGAGGGCAATTGAGCCGCACCGGGGATTTGCCTTGTCACAGCCGGCAGGGCGGGCCAATCTCGTCCGAAGATGAAGACTTCCCCGGTTTCCGACGAATATGCACGCGGACGACGCGATGGATTGCGCCTGGCGCTGTCGATCCTCGAGGCGGAGGAGGCCAAGTGGGAGGCACGGCTCGGCGAGAGCCCGTCCTGGCGAACGAACGCGATGCGGGTCATCCGCCACAAGGCGTATCAGGTGGCCCGCAAGCGCGTGCAGACGGCGCTTCATCGCCTGTTGCCAAAGTCGGAAACGGCCTTGCCGAGTGAGATCGCACAAATGATCGACCAAGCCGGCTTATAGGCCAGTGAGTGCGGGACGACAGCGGGTTGATCCATCCCTCCCCCTCAGGAGAGAGGCCGGAGGTGGGGCGCTTCCACAGATGCGACTCCATGTCATCCCGCTCCAGAATTCCGCGACTTTGCTCCTGGCGGAACTGGCGAAGCGGCTGGGGTGATAGGGTGGAAGATCGACGATCGGCGTCGCGCCGCTGACGATATCGGCGATCAGATGGCCTGCGCCCGGCCCGATGCCGAAGCCGTGCCCGCTGAACCCTGCGGCCAGCACCAAACCGGGCAGTTGGTCCACCTCGCCGATGCCGGACACGCCATCCGAGGTGCTGTCGGCAGAACCCGCCCAGGCGCCGATCACGGCCTGTTCCGACCGACGCGGCATCAACTCCAGCGCGGGCATGGGTGCGCTTGACGGTCGCCGCATCGGGCGTGGGATCGACCTTGCCGCTGCCGCTGATTGACAGGGTATAGCCGCCATCGCCGCGCAGTGTCATCCAGATATAGTCGCTGTGCATCGCCGCCGGGAAGATGTCCGGGCCTCACGCGTCGATGCTGACCAGCCGTGCCCGCCCGAACCGTGGTGCCGGGTGCCTGGGCAGGGGATGGGGCCGTGACCATGCCTATCGTCATGATGCTCGCCATAATGAAGGACTCCCCCCCCGAGCGTCAGAATGCAGTCGTGCCAGCAGCGCAACGGCGTCGATTTCGAACAGATAGCCGTAGTGAAGCTCGGGCCCGCCCCCGGCGACGGCAGGGGGCGGGCAGGCGCTCACGCCGCAATCGGCGGCCCGATGCGCCTCCGGGCTTTCGTCCAGCGCGCCGCCCAGGCGGTGATCGCGGGCAGCACGACCAGCGTCAGCGCGGTGGAGGTGATCAGCCCGCCGATCACCACCGTCGCCAGCGGCCGCTGCACCTCCGCCCCCGTGCCGGTCGCCAGCGCCATCGGCACGAAGCCCAGCGAGGCGACCAGCGCGGTCATCAGCACGGGCCGCACCCGCTCCATCGCGCCCTTAGCAATGGCCCGGTCATCCGCCTCACCCATCGCGCGGTGCCGGGCGATGGCGCTCATCATGACGAGGCCGTTGAGCACCGCCACGCCCGACAGCGCGATGAAGCCGACCGCCGCGGTGATCGAGAAGGGGATGCCGCGCAGCAGCAGCGCGAAGACGCCCCCCGCCAGCGCCATCGGCACCGCCGAGAACACGATCAGTGCGGGCACGAAGCCGCCCAGCGCCATGAAGAGCAGCGCATAGATGGCCAGGAAGCAGATCGGCACCACCAGCATTAGGCGGAGCCGCGCCGATTGCAGGCTCTGAAAGGTGCCGCCCCAATCGGTGTACATGCCCGGCGGCAGGGGCATCTTCGCGATTAGCGCCTCCGCCGCCTTGACGAAGCCGCCCAGGTCGCGGCCCCGGACATTGACCTGGACGGTGATCATCCGCTTGCCATTCTCGCGGCTGATCTGGTTCAGCCCCTGGGTATAATGGAAGCTCGCCACCTCGCGTAAGGGCAGCGAACGGGCCGTCTGCCCCTCGGCGGCGGGGAGCATCACCGGGATCGCGCCCAGCGTGTCGATATCGTCGCGCTGCACGTCGGGCAGGCGGACGACCACGGCGAAGCGACGATCCCCCTCGAACACCAGCCCCGCCTCGCGCCCGCCCAGCGCCGCCGCGACGGTCGCCGCGATCTCGTCGACCGACAGGCCCAGGCGACCAGCCGCCTGGCGGTCGATCCGCACGTCGAAGGTCGGCGCGCCGTCGGTCTGCTCGACGCTGACATCCGCCGCGCCCGGAATGGTGCGCACGGCCCCCGCGATCTTCTGCGCCTCGGCCCCCATCGCGTCGAGATCGTCGCCGTACAGCTTGATCGCGACATCGGCGCGCACACCCGCGATCAGCTCGTTGAAGCGCATCTGGATCGGCTGCTGGATCTCGGTGCGGTTGCCGATCACCTGTTTCATCCGCTCTTCAATGCGGCGGATGATGTCGGCCTTGGTCCGCACCTCGGCGGGCCATTCGCTCTCGGGCTTGGGGATGATATAGGTGTCCGACGCGTTGGGCGGCATCGGGTCGGTGCCCAGATCGGCATTGCCGTTCTTGGAAAAGACCAGCGCCACCTCGGGCAGCGTCTTCAGCGCATTCTCGATCCGCATCTGCATCTGCGTCGACTGGTCGATCGAGGCGGAGGGGACGCGGAAATTGGTGACGGTGATGTCCTTCTCGTCGAGCTGCGGCATGAATTCCTCGCCGAGCAGGCCGAAGCCCAGCAGCGCGACCGCGAACACCGCCGCCCCGCCCATCACGAAAGGGCGCGGCCGGGCGATGGCACGGTCGAGCACGGGGGCGTAACGCGCCTTGAACCAGCGGATCGGCCACACCTCGGTTTCCTCGACCCGGCCCTTGATCAGGATCGCGATCATGGCGGGCACGAAGGTCAGCGACAGGAGGAAGGCGCAGGCCAGCGCGATCATCAGCGTGATCGCCATCGGCGCGAAGGTCTTGCCTTCCACCCCCTGGAAGGTGAGGAGCGGCGTGAAGGCCAGGAATATGATCGCCTGGCCATAGACGGTCGGCCGGATCATCTCGCGCGCCGAAGCGGCGGTGGTCTCCAGCCGTTCCGCGCGGGTCAGCAGCCGCCCCTCGACCTGCTGCCGCTCGGCGAGGTGGCGCAGGGCGTTCTCGACGATGATGACCGCCCCGTCGACGATCAGCCCGAAGTCGAGCGCGCCCAAGCTCATCAAATTGCCCGATACGCCCAGCATGTTCATGCCGGTCGCGGTCATCACCATGGTGATCGGGATGACGGCGGCGGTGATGAGGGCGGCGCGGACATTGCCGAGCAGCAGGAACAGCACCACGATGACCAGCAGCGCGCCCTCGACCAGGTTCTTGCGGACCGTGGCGATGGTCGCGTTGACCAGCTTCGACCGGTTATAGACCGGCTCGGCAAAGACGTCCGGCGGCAGGGTGCGGTTGATCTGGACCAGTCTGTCAGCGACCGCCGTGGATACGATGCGGCTGTTCTCGCCGACCAGCATCAGCACGGTGGAGATGACCGCCTCCGACCCCATGCGGCTGCCCGAGCCGGTGCGGACCGCGCCGCCGATCGTCACCTGGCCGACATCGCGCACCCGGACGGGCACATTGTTGCGGGTGGCGACGACCGCGTCCTGGATATCCTCGATCGACTTCAGCCGGGCATCGGCGCGCACCAGGAAGCTTTCGCCTGCGCGTCGGACATAATTGGCCCCCGCCGAGACATTGGCGCGCTCGACCGCATCGGCCAGCTCGGTCATCGATATGCCGTAGGAGGCTAGCGCCGACAAATTGGGCTCGATCAGATATTGTTTGACGTAACCGCCATTGGAATCGACGCCCGCCACACCCTTAACGGTGCGCATCTGCGGCCGGATGATCCAGTCCTGGACGGTGCGCAGGTACGCCGCCCTGGCCAGTTCGGTGGTCAGTCGCTCGCCCTCGGGGGTCAGGTAGCTGCCGTCGCTCTGCCAGCCGGGCTTGCCGTCGATGCGGGGCGCGCCGCGCCCGTCGGGATGGCGAAAGGCGATGGAGTAGAAGAAGATCTCCCCCAGCCCGGTGCTCAGCGGCGAGAGACTGGGCTGGACTCCGGCGGGCAGGCTGTCCTTGGCCTGGGCCAGCCGCTCGGCGATCTGCTGGCGCGCGAAATAGATGCTGGTCGCATCGGTGAACACCGCCGTCACCTGGCTGAAGCCGTTGCGCGACAGCGAGCGGGTCATCTCCAGCCCCGGAATGCCCGCCAGCGCGGTCTCGATGGGGAAGGTCACCTGCTTCTCGACATCGACCGGCCCCAGCGCGGCGACGAAGCTGCTGACCTGCACCTGACGGTTGGTTACGTCGGGCACCGCGTCGATGGGCAACAGGGTGATCTGCCACGCGCCGAACGCGACGACGGCCAGCGTCAGCACCGCGACCAGCCAGCGCAGCCGGACCGAGCCGGACAGGATGGCGGCGATCATTCCTCGCCCCCCATATCCTTTTCGAGTTCGGCCTTGATCAGGAAGGCGTTGGTCGTCGCGATCCTCGTACCCACCGCGATGCCGCCCGCGATGGCGACCATGCCGTTGGAGCGGCCCGCGATCGTCACTGGCCGGGCGCGGAATCCTTGCGGGGTGCGGACGAACACCATGTCGCGCCCGCCCAGCGTCTGCACGGCGTCCTGCGGGATCATGATGCCGGCATGTGCCGCGCCGCCGCTGGCGAAGATGCGCGCCTGGACCAGCTGGCCCGGCGCGAGCGTGGCGGCGGCGGCTAGCGGCGTGACGATGACCGTCGCGGTGCGCGACTGCGGATCGACGACGCCGGTCGCGGCGCGGACCCGGCCTGCGATGGCCTGTCCCTCGCGGGTGATGAGGTCCACCCGGTCGCCAGCCCGGATGCGCGCGGCTTCAGCCGGGGGAACGGCGGCGGCGATTTCCAGGCGGCGGGGATCGGCGACGTGGAACAGGTCGGTCTCTGCCGCGACATATTGCCCCAGCTTCGCCTCGGTCATGGTCACGCGCCCGGCGATGGGACTGGTGACGGCCACCGAGCGCCCGTCGCCGGTGACGCGCGCGGCCCCTGCCGCCGCGCTCGCACGGAGCGCATCGGCCTGCGCCACTGCCAAATTGGCCTGGGCCGCATCATAGTCGGCGCGCGGCGAAACCCCCTGCGCCAACAGCCCGCGCTCACGCTCCAGTTGTCGCCGAGCCAGCCCGACCCGCGCGGCGGCGGCGGCGCGGTCGGCGGTGATCTGCGAGGCGTCACGGCTTTCGATCAGCGCCAGCGTCTGCCCGGCCCGCACCGCATCGCCCAGGCGGACGAGGATGCGGGTGACGGTGCCGGGCGCGCGGGCGGTCAGCACGGCGTCGGCATCGGGCGTCGCCTGGACGGTTGCGGCGGCGATGACTGCCCGGTCCAGTTCGCCCGTACCCGCCGCCGCGACGGCGATCTGCGACGCGGCGATGGCTTGCGGCGATAGGACCAGCGTGTCGGGTGGTCCCTCTTCGGCAGCGGGCTGGGCGGTGGGGGCGGGGGATGCGGTCGGCTGGGTCAGCCGGGCCGCACCGAAGCCGAAAGCAGCGGCGGCGACAAGGCCCAGCGCGGCGCCCGCATAGAGACGATGTTTGGTGATCATTGGACCGGTTCTCCGGTGATGCTGAGGCCCGCCAGGCGGGCCAGGGTGGCGCGCGCCTCGAAACGGGCGATGTCGGCGTCCAGGATGACGCCGCGCGCGGCGCCCAGATTGTGGCGCGCGCTCAGAAGCTCGATCAGCGGCGCCTTGCCCGCCTCATAGGCGAGGCGCGCCAGCCGATAGGCTTCCTCGGCGGTGGCGAGCATCCGCCGGGCCGCCTCGCCCCGCTTGTCGGCGGCGGCGATCAGCGCGACGGCGGCGCGGGTGCCCGCCTCGGCCTCTAGCAGGGCGGCGGCGGCGCGCGCTTCCATGCCCTGCAACTCGGCCTGGGCGGCGGCGATATTGCCCCGGTTGCGGTCGAAGACCGGCAGGGGGACGGAGACGCCCGCGACGACCGCCGGGCCGTTCGCGACGCGCAGCTGTCGCACACCCAATTGCGCGGTGATGTCGGGCGTGGCGCGGCGTTGCTGCACGGTGACCGCGCGGGCGGCGGCGTCACGCTCGGCCTGGGCGAGCTTCACCGTCGCGCTCTGCATCGGGTCGACCGGGCCGCTCGCCGGATGTGCGTTCATCCGGTCGATGAGGGATTCGGCGATGCCGCTATAGGGTGTCGGCGATCCGGCCAGCGCCGCCAGCCGGGCGAGCGCGCCGAACCGCTCCGCACGGGCGACCTCCAGGTCCGACTCCATCGTGTGCAGTTCGGTCTCGGCCTGGACCTGGCGTAGCCGTGCCTCCTTGCCCGCCGCGACCAGCGCGCGGGCGACCTTCAGCACGTCGGTCGCCTCCTCCACCTCGTCCTCGGCCAGCGCGATGCGGCGGTCGGCGACCTCGGCTCCGGCATAGGCGCGGGCGAGGTCGGTCGCGAAGGCGATGCGCCCCTCGATCCCGCGTGCCTCGGCCAGGGCGACCCTGGCCTCTCTGGCGGCGATCCGGGCGGCGCGCTTGCCGCCCAGTTCGATCGGCTGGTCGATCTGGAGCGTCGTCTGCTGCTGGTCGCGGGCATTGGTGCGAAGGTCGCCCGCGAAATTCTCGGCCAGCAGGTTGATGGAAGGGTTGGGCCGGGCGCGCGCCTGTTCGGCCTGACCGCGCGCCTGCGCCACATCGGCGTCGAGCGCGGTGACGCGCGGTGCTTCGCGCGCCTCGCGCAGCAGTTGCGAGAAGGGGGGCGCGGTTTGCGCCCGGCCCGTGCCGGCGGGCCATAGCGCCACCAGCGTACCGGCCAGCGCGATGCCGCGCGCCCGGCGAATGAAACCGTTCATATCTTTGCTGTTCCTGCCACATGGGGAGCCTGTTGACGCCGAAGCGCCGAACCGGGCTCAGCGGCGAGGGGGTCTCAGCAGCGCGGCGGGGGTGATTCCGCCTGGCAGGTCGTCGATGGCGATCGTCCAGCGGGTGACGGACATGCCGATCAAAGGCGCGGGCGCCGTCACGCCCGCATAGACGACCCATTGGCTGACCGCATGGGCAAGGACATGGATGGGGGCATCGGGATCGCTGTGCGATGCCGCGTGGCTGTGCAGGACCGATACGGCGTGAACGGGATCGTCGTCATGGACCATGGCGTCATGCCAGCCCGACAAGCCGATCAGCCCCAACACCGCCAGCAGGGCCAAGGTGGCGCTCAGAAACGCGGATCGGGCGTAACGGGTCGCCATGACGGCCAGAATGGCGGCAAGCGCTCCCCGAGGCAAGCCCGTGACCGCCATCGGGCGCGCAGAATCGGCCGTGGCGGGCTGGTCGTTCGGCAGATCATATCGTTGGCCGGCGCGTTTCGCTCAGAGAGCCGGTCATCGATCGTCAGTTTCGCGCAATCGTCGCATGGATCGGCAACAGGGCCGCGCCCAGCGCGGCGCCCGCGCCGCCGAGCAGGGACATTTCGACCCTATATCGCCCGATATCGCTCTCGACACTATGTTCGCCCCAGATGATGTCGCGGCGGTTCAGGCGTTCGACAAGGCCCTGCATGATGGGGGTGGGCAGGGGGCTCATCAGACGGATGGCACCCGGTTCGAGCCAGGCTATCGCCGAGTTGACGGTTTGCAGCAGTTGATCGGCGGCGCGTTCCAGCCAACGGTCGATGACCGCTTCATATCCCGGAATCGCGTCGGCGAAGTTGGCGAGCGAATCCACGCCGCATCCCGCCGCCTGCAACGTGGCGATGAGGTCGAGCGTGGTCGGGCGGGGCCGATCGCCCGGATAGAACATTCCGATCTCCCCGGCACCACCCGCTTCGCCGCGCATCAATCGCCCTTCGTGGATGATCCCGGCGCCGACGCCGTGCCCCAGCAGGATCACGATGGCCGTGGTGCAGCGTCCGATCAGTCCGCCGAGATAATATTCCGCCAGTGCGGCGGCGGTCGCATCATTCTCGATCCAGATCGGCAGTTGCAGCGTCTCCGCGAAGATGTCCCGCAGCGGAGCATCCTTCCATCCGGGCAGGTTGCGGACGATGCTCCAGCGATTTCCGTCGCGCGAAAGGGCCGGTCCGGGCGCGCTGAAGCCTACGCCATAGAGCCGCCGCCCCAGCAGGCGATGCTCGAGGGTGAGTTCGTGGATGCGACGGTCGACATGCCGCGCGAAGCCCGCCGGATCGGTCAGTTCGATCGCCTCCGACGTCAGGGCGATGACCCCGCCCGCATAGTCGACGACCGCGATCTCCAATATCCCCGCATAGAGCGCGAGCCCGAAGGCATAACCGCCTGCCGCGGAAATCCGAAGCGGCACCGTGGGGCGGCCGCGTGCGGGCAAGGCCTCTGACGGCATCTCTTCGACCAGGCCTTGCGCGGCAAGCGCCTTGGTCAACCGGGTCACGGCACTGTTGCTGATCTGGAGCGTCGCGGCGAGGGTGGAGCGGGACTGCGCGCCGTGGGTCCGCAACTGCCAGAGTAGGCGTTTTTCCTCGTCCAGAAGAGTGAGTGAGGGATATCTCATGGCCTGGACTCGATAGCGGCCCGAAATTCGGCAGGCGATTAATTTCCGCGAAAATAAATAAATCCGTCACACGCACCGCCCATCGGCGCGCTCAATCGCACCGCATTTCGGGGGAACATTCTGATGAAACGCCACAATCTCTTCGCCAGCTCCGCTATGGCCGCACTGTGCGTGATGGCCGCTCCGCTCGACGCGCAGACGACCAGCCCGACCCCGACCGAAGCGACGGACCAGGTCGCGGCCGAGACGACCGCCGCCGATCCGGCGCAGGTCGATAACGGCGCGCATGGCGACATCATCGTCACCGGCTCGGCCCGCGCGCAGCGTCGCTTCGATGTCTCCTATGCGGTCAACTCGCTGTCGCAGGCCGATGTGCAGAAGATCGCGCCGAAGAGCTTCGCCGATCTGCTCGGCACGGTTCCCGGCATCCAGGTCGAGGCGACCGGCGGCGAGGTGCAGAACGTCACCCGCGTGCGCGGCATTCCCACCGATCGCGGCTATCTGATCTTCCAGCAGGACGGCCTGCCGCTTTACCACGAGATCGACGGTGTCTTCTTCAATTCCGGGGAAGGCATGAACCGCTACGACCTGATGACCGAGCGGGTTGAGATCGTGCGCGGCGGCCCGGCGCCGATCTATGCCAGCAGCGCGGCGGCGATCGCCAACAACATCACCGTATCGGGCGGCCCGGTGGCGCGGGGCAAGGCGCAACTGACGCTGGGCGACACCGGCCTGTACCGGCTCGACGCGATGCAGTCCGGCCCGATCAGCGACGACACCTATTTCGCGGTCGGCGGCTTCCTGCGGCAGCATGACGGCTATCGCTATGGCGGTTTCCCCAGCGACAAGGGCGGCCAGATCCGCGCCAACCTGAAGCACGACCTGAGCAACGGTTTCGTCAAGCTTTCGGCCGAATATGTGAACGACCACAACGTCTTCTACCTGCCGATCCCGACCAATGATCCGCGCAATCCGACCGTCTCGCTCAATCCCTATATCGACTATTTCACGGGCACGTTGAACTCGCCGTCGCTGCGCAACGTCAACGTCAAATATCGCGACGGGGCGGGCGCCTTGCAGAGCATGAACCGCGACCTGTCCAACGGTCGCCATATGCGCTTCTTCAACGCCGCACTGGACTATGAGGCGGATTTCGACGGCTGGAAGGTCTCGGCCAAGCTGGGCGGGACCAAGGGCAAGTCGAGCTTCGACGCCTTCTACTCCACCACCAATCCCGCCGACGCCAACAGCTTCGCCGCCAGCTATCTGAACGCGGCGCGCACCGCCTTCGGCGCCAATGTCGCGCGGCTCGGCTATGCCTTTGCGGGGACGAACGGCACCTCGGTCTATGATCCCTCCACCGCGTCGGGACTGGTCATGTCGGGGCAGTATCGCGCGTCGGAATCGGACTTCTACTCGGTGCAGGGCGACCTCAGCGTTACCCGCCAGTTCGCGACCGGCATGGGCGAGCATGACGTGCGCGTCGGCGTGTATAGCTCCTTCTACGGCAACACCCTGCTCCAGGCCTATCAGGACATGTTGATCGAGGTGCGCAGCCAGCCGCGCACGCTCGACCTCGTCGCCTATTCGGCGACCGGGCAGGTGCTGGGCTCGGTCACGCAGAACGGTGTGCTGCGCTACACCACCACGCTCAATCAGGGCGCGGGCGATGCGCAGATGATCGCCTTCTACGCCAACGATACCTGGGACATCACGCGCGGGCTTCGCGTCGATGCGGGTGTCCGCACCGAGCGCTATAGCTACAAGGGTTTTGCGTCGCCGACGACGCAGGTCAATCTGGGCGACGCGACCACGCTGGCCGACGACACCACCCGCGCCTTCACCGGGCAGGTGCTCGACCAGCGGCTGAAGCCCAATGCGACCAACTGGACGGTCGGCATCAATTACGACCTTACCCGCCACTTCGGCGTCTATGGCCGCATCTCGAACCTCGAAGTGCCGCCGCAACTCGGGGTGGTGACCAGCATCAATCCGGCGATCGTGAAGACCAAGGCGCGCCAATATGAGGTCGGCCTGAAGGCGAGCTTCGGCCCCAACTATCTCTATGCGACCGGTTTCTACACCAAGTTCAATCCCTTCAACGCCTCCTTCGCCGCGTTCAACCCGGTGACCGGTCGCAATGACCAGACGCTGCCCTTTATCGGCGAGGCATCGGTGAAGGGTGTCGAGGTCGACGGTCGTGTCGCGCCGGTCCGCTGGTTCTCGCTCGACGGATCGGTCACCTGGCAGAATCCGGAATATGCCAATCTCCAGAACACATCGGGCGCGGACCCGAGCGCGGTGAACGGCAACCAGATCATCCGCGAGGCCAAGTTCTTCGGCAATCTGCGCCCCAGCGTCGATTTCGACCTGGGCGAGCAGCGGCTGTCGGTGTTCGGTCGGTTCGAATGGGTCGGCCGCCGCTATGTCGATCTGTTCAACCGTACCGCGATGCCGGGATACCAGACGGTTGGCGCGGGTGCCTCGCTCGACTGGGGGACGTGGCGCGTTCAGGTGGTCGGCGACAATCTGTTCAACGCCCATGGCCTGACGGAGGGCAATACCCGGACCGACCAGTTTGCGGGCCAGGGTTCGTCGACGGCGATCTATGGTCGTCCGCTGTTCGGGCGGAACTTCCGCCTCATCGTCAGCCGGAGCTGGTGATGCGGGTCATGGCCAGCGCCGCGATGCTCGCCCTGACGGCGCTTGCCGCCCCGGCGAAGGGGCAGGAGGTGGGCGACCGCGTCCTGTCCGCCCTGTCCGCGCGCCTCTTTCCGATGCTCGACGCCGCCGGACGGGATCCGGCGGCGCTTGGGCGGATCGTCGGCACGCCCGAGATGAAGCGCGTCCTGACCGCCCGTCGCGATCGCCGCGCGGGTTGCGGGAGCGATCTGACCTGTCGGGCGCAGGCCATGCTCTGGAGTCCGCAGGATGCCGATGCGCTTCGTCGCGCCGTGGCGGGGGAAAAATTTCTGCCCGCCGCCGATGACGGCGTGGGAGCGCAGGCGGATCGCGAGATCGCGGGCGTCAACATGATCGTCCGCAGCTATGCGCTGGGGGCCGTTCCCACCACCGCGATCGACGGGCCCGGCACGGTGTCGCCGCAGGATCGGCAGTCCCGCCTCCAGGCGGCCGACTGGCTATCGGATACGCTCCGCGCCGGATCGGCACAAAGCCTCGATCCCAGCATCGACTATGCGCTGGCGCTGCTTGATGTCAGCGACCGTACCGACGCGATCGGCCATGAGCCGCTGCTGGACGGCGCCAATGCGGCGGCGGCAGCGCGTGCCAGGGGGCTGGACTGGCGGCGCTATCGCTATGGCGCGATGATCGTGACGGGCGTCGGACCGGAGGTCGAGGGCGAGCCGCTCAGCCCGTTCGGCAAATATCATCTCCGCCTGGCCGCGCGGCGGTTCGCGCAAGGGGATGTCGCCTTCATCCTGGTCAGCGGCGGTCGCGCCCATCCGCGCGCGACGCCCTTCACCGAGGCCAACGAGATGCGCCGGGCGCTGATCGAACGCTACGGCATTCCGCCCGAGGCGATCATCAGCGAGCCCTATGCCCGCCATACCACCACCAACCTGCGCAACGCCAGCCGGATGCTCGCGCGGCTGGCTATGCCCGCCGATGCCGAGACGCTGATCGTCTGCAACCCGGCGCAGAGCGGCTATATCGAAAGCGCGAAGTTCGCCGAGCGCAACATGGCGGAACTGGGCTATCAACCCGGCCGGGTCGTCCGCCGTGTCTCGCCGACCGAACTGGTCTTCCGCCCGTCGCGCTTGTCCGAGCGCGTCGATCCGCGCGATCCCCTCGACCCCTGAAAGGAACCGGCATGAGACGCCTTGCCCTGGCCGCCGCCCTGATCCTGTGCCCCGCCACTGCCCAGGCCTGGGGTGGGACGGCCCATGCCGTGATCGACCGCGCGGCGATCGAGGCCATCCCGGACGATGGTCCGGTCTTCCTGCGCCGCCACGTCGATTACATCGCCGCCTCCGCCGCTCTGCCGGACAGTTGGCGCGGCGATGCGGAGGGCTTCTCCAAGATCGAGGAGGACCCGAACCATGGCTGGTTCCGCGAGCAATTCGCCTTTCTGAAGCCGATCCCCCGCTCGCGATACGAATTCATCCTGGCGCTCTACAAACGCTACGAGGTCATCAAGGACAGCGATTCCGCGACCGCTGCGCGCACCAATGTCCGGTGGACCGGGACGCTGCCCTATGCCGCCCTGGAGGCCTATGATCGGCTGATCGTCTGCATGCGTGCCATCCGGGCGGCGCGGGCCAGTGGTGGCGATGCCTCGGTGCCGGAACAGCATTGCGCGTTCCAGGCGATCCGGCTGGGCCATTATATCGGCGACGGCTCTCAGCCGCTGCACGACTCGGTCAACTCCGATGGCTGGCGTGGTCCCAATCCGAACGGCTATACCCGCGACCGCAGCATCCATGGCCGGTTCGAGAGCGGCTTCGTCGATGCCATCGGCCTCAAGGCGGGGGACATTCTGCCCCGGATCGGGGCACCGGGCCATCAGGAGGGGGACATGTTCGAGGCCGTGTTGCGCTTCCTCGACCAGTCGGGCGACCGGATGGAGACGGTCTATCGGCTGGAAAAGCGCGAAGGATTCCGCAACCCCGCCGACAAGGACGTGCGCGCGCTGATCTACGAACGGACGGCGGCGGGTGCGGCGATGCTGCGCGATATGCTCTGCCGCGCCTGGGCGGAAAGCGCGATGCCCCCGGCCAAGGTGTCGCCGTCGCCGCTGGACTTCGACAATCCCCGCTTCAACCCGGAGACGGGCTCTGCCGCACCCTGACGCCGCCCCAGCGCGCGCATGAGGCTGGCATGGCGCGCATGATTCAGTGTGAAGCGCCGCAGCAACAACATCGCCAGCACCGCACCGACCAGCGGCACCCCCAGCCCGAGCGCGACCATGCCCAGCCGCACCGCCTCGGGCTGGACCGCGCCGGGCACATAGCCGAGCAGGTTCAGCGCCCCGCCGATCATCGCGGTCGAGGCCGCGCCACTGGCCTTCACCAGCACCAGGTAGAAGGCGAACAGCCCCGTCTCGAACCGCCGCCCGTGCCGCCACTCGACGACGTCGACCGCATCGGCCAACAGGCCCCAGGGCAGCATGAAGACGCTGGCGAAACCGAAGCCGATCACTGCCGCGCACGCGACCTGTCCCATCGGCCATGTCATGCAAAACCCGAACAGGATCAGCCCGAGCGCGCTCGCCGCATGGCCCGCAGCGAGCAGCCGCGCCTTGCCGAAGCGATGCGCCAGCGCGGTCCAGGCGAGTACGCCGCAAAATTGCCCCGCTGTCATCGCCGTCAACAGCAGGGAGACGGCGCCCGGCCGCGCGACGACATAGCTGCCGACATAGATCAGCATCCGGCCGAAGCACGGCATCGCGAACCCGGTGACCAGCGCCAGCGCCGCCATGCCCAGCACCATGGAATCGCGCAGCGGCACCCTGATCCCGTCGCCCTTCAAATCCTTCGTCGCGGTGGGCCCGTCACGCCCGCCCGACGCCCACACGCACAGCGCCATAGTCAGCGCGAAGGCGAGGCCGACCGCGATCCCCGTGCCCGCCAGGGCGGTGAAATGCCGCGTCCGACCGGCCTGCTGCACCATCGGCGTCAAGACGGTCGCGATGACCAGCGCGCTGGCGGTGCTGAAGAACAGCCGGTATCCCGAAACCCGCCCGCGCGCGCGGCTGTCGCGGCTGACCTGCGTCATCAAGGCGTTGTGCGGCACATCGACGACCGCATAGGCGCTGCGGAAGATAAGGATCGTGGCCGCCACCATCCAGATCCGGTGCGCGCCCAATCTCGGCATCGCATAGATCAGCGCGAACGCGGCCCCGCATGGCAGCGCCGCCATGGCGATGGTCCAGCGATAGCCTCGCCCCGCCGCGCGACAGCGGAGAACCAGCCGCGCCGCAAGCAGGTCGAACACCAGATCGCCCAACGCCGCGAACAGCAGCATCCCCGCCGCCCGCGCGCCGCTCAGGCCGAGCACGTCCGTCAGGAGATAAAGGATCGTCAGGTCGGCGCCACCGAACACCAGCGCCTTGCCGAAGTTGCCGGACGAATAGGCGATCATCCGGATTTCGCTGCCGATGGTCGTGGTCGGCGATGTCGTTCTGGCGAGGAAAATGGGAAATTACATCCTGTTGTCGCGTCCGCCGCCGAGCGTTATTCCGCGATCATGTCATCCTGGCGACAGTGGTCGGCAACGGCAATGGATGCGCCGGAGGATGGAGGCGAGGGGACTTCCGGAGAGGGGCCTTCATCGCTTGCCCGTGTAGCGATAGAGTTCGGCGGGGCGGAAGGATGCGCCGGTCTCGCGCTCGCCGGTGGCAGCGATCCGGCCGCTGTCGATCAGGCGGCGGCGGAAGGCGGGCTTATTGAGCGGACGGCCGAGGATCGCCTCATGCACGTCCTGAAGCGCGCGCAGCGTGAAGCGTTCGGGCAGCAGCGCGAAGGCGACCGGCGACCAGTCGAGCTTGCCCCGCAGCCGCCGGATCGCAAGGTCGAGCATCGCGTCATGGTCGAAGGCGAGGGGGACCGGCGTACCATCGACCGATGCCGTTATGGGACCATCCTCGGGCGCCGAGACACGGGCGAGCGTCAGGCCGGGTGCGGCGGTGAAGCGTTCGGCGGGAAGCAGCGCAAAATAGGCGACGCTGATGATCCGCATGCGCGGGTCGCGGTCCACCGCGCCGAAGCTATAGAGCTGTTCGAGATAGGCTTGGTCCATCTGCGCCTTGGCACCCAGCACCCGCCGCGCCGCATCGTCCAGGCTTTCTCCGATGCCGACGAACCCACCGGGCAGGGCCCATGCACCTTCATGGGGGCGCTCGGTGCGCCGATGAAGCAGTACCGCCGGGGCGCCGTCCACAACGCTGGTCAGGATCAGATCGACGGCAACGGAGGGCCGCTCGAACGTCCCCGGATCATAGCGGTCGAGGAACAGAAATTCGTCCATCAACCGGACCTTATATGCATTATGCACTTTACCTATGCGTAACATACGCCTATGTCAATGGATGAGAGGAGACGTCGGATGCGTTTCGTGGTCGTCGTGGACATGCAGCGGGATTTCGTCGCCTCGGACGGCGCCTTGCCGGTGGCGGGCGCGGAAGGGATCGTCGCGCCGATGAACGCCTGGCTGGCGTCGCTCCAGCCTGCGGAGGTGGCCGGAGTGCTGTTCACCGCCGACACCCATGTCCCCGCCATCTACGCCCTGTCGGAAGAGGCGAAGCAGTTCCCGCCGCATTGCGAGGTGGGAACGCCGGGCTGGGCGCTGGTGGTCGATCCGAATGTCGTGGATGCGGCCATCCCCACCTACCGGCTGGAAAAGGGGGTGTTCGACATGTGGGCGGAGCCCGGCCTGGTGGTGGAGCGGATCGGTACGGCGGACACGACCGACCGAGAGGCACTCTTCAACGGGTTGCACGCCCAAGGGGTGGAGCATGTCGAAGTGGTCGGCGTCGCGGCGGATTATTGCGTGCGCTGGGCGGTCGAGGGGCTGCTGGCGCGGGGCTTCCGCGTCACTGTTCCGGCGGGGCTGACACGGGGCATCGTCCGGCAGATCGATATGGTCGCGCTGGAGGAATGGACGAGCCGCAACCTCGCGATTGCATGACGATCGCACGCCGCGAGCGGCCGTGGATCTGGGCATCTTCGGCCCGTATCGCCAGACGCGCGGATCGAACGCTAACAGCTTGATATTCATCAAGGCGGAATCCCGCGCTCGCGCCTACATGTGCTATTGATCGGGATCAGCCCTATGATTTCGACAACTTGCTGTCGCGGCGATCCCGGCGGTCGGTAGAGGGAGAACATATCTGCTCGACGACGCACCCGTGGTCATCTGCGTCCCTGCTCGGAACGAGGCGGCGATGTTGCCCGGTCTGCTGGCGGCGATCGCCCAATTGTCCGGCGACTTGGGCGCGTTGGATGTTTGCATCCATCTCGATGATTGTCGGGACGGCAGTGCGGCACTGCTGGATCAGCTTGCGCCGACCTTGCCCTTTCGTCTGACCGTGGCGCAGGGGGGGCGCGACGGGCCGCCCAATGCGGGGGCCGCCAGACGCGCGGCGGTGGCGATGGGGCTGGCGCTTCTGGTCGGCGGCGAAGGCCTGGTATTCACGACGGATGCCGACAGTCAGCCGTGTCGCGACTGGATCATGGCGGGGCGCAAGGCCCTGATCGAGGCCGAGGTCGCCGCTGGCCGCATCGTCCGAACCCATGCCAGGAACGATCCCCAAGCCTCCAGGATCGAACATTATTATGATCGGCTGCATCGATACCGCCGGAGCATCGACCCGGTGGCGTGGGAGGCGCGCGACACCCATCATTTCGGCGGCGGCGCCAATATCGCGATCCGGGCCTCGGCCTATCGGATGATGGGTGGTTTCCTGCCCCTTCCGTCTGGAGAGGATGCGCGATTGCTCGACGATGCGGCGCGCGCCGGGCTTCGTGTCCGCCGGGATGGCGCGATGGTGGTGGAGACATCTTCCCGCCGCGAGGGGCGGATTGCGGGCGGACTCGCGGGACTGTTGCTCGCGCTGGATCGGGGCGAGCCGCCCCGCATGGCCGATCCACGCGCCGCTGCCTGGCAGTGGCGGGCCCAGGCGGAGGCTCGGCGGGGCTTCGCCATGATCGACCGGGTGGATGTGCGACTGACCCTGGGCGAGCGATTGGGCCTGACGGCGGATCACATTTTGGGTGTCGCACGGGACTGCCCCAATGACGAGGCGTTCGCGATGCGCGTCGTTCCGGCGTCGCCCAGTCACAAGGCCATGATATCGTTATGCGAAGCGGAGGATATCCTGACGGGACTGGAAATCGAATGGCGCGAGATGGCGGCATGAACGCCATGGCCGAGGCTTTGCGAAAGGTGATCGCTGCGCATGGTTGGGCGGACACGCCCCCCGTCGATCCGCCGACGCCCGACGCCTATGTCGGGCTGCTGACAGGTCTGTACGAATCCGGTCGTCGCGATCTGCCGCTCGCCCGATTGTTCGAAGGGCATGTCGATGCGGGCCAGATCGTACAGCGCTACGGATCGGCCCGCCAAGTGGACCGGTTGAGGCATCTGGTGCGGCAGGGCGCGATGCTGGGGGTATGGAATGCCGCTCTCGCGAGCGAACCCCTGCGGCTGGAGGGCGATCGACTGAGCGGCGGGAAGAGCTATGCATCGGGCGCCGGCGTGTTGAGCCATGCGCTGGTCACGGCGGATACGCCCGGCGGCCCGCAACTCCTTCTGCTCGACCTGTCACGAATTGTCCCGGTGATCGATCGCGACTGGTGGCGGGTGACCGGCATGCAGCGGTCTGAGACACATCAGGTCCGCTGGCACGACGCGGTGATCGAGGACGAGGATCGGATCGGTGCGCCCGATCTCTACGCGCGCGAACCGTTTTTCAGCGGCGGGGCATTGCGGTTCGTGGCGGTCCATGCCGGGGGTGTCGCCGGAATATTCGACCGGACCTGCGACCATCTGGTGCAGGCTGGGCGCGCCGACGACCCCTTCCAGTCCGCGCGACTGGCCGAGTTGTTCGGGCTGGCGGGGACGGCGGCGGCGATCGTGCGGCGGACGGCCACGCTTTGGTTCGAGGAAGCGGAGGATGAGGCGCGGCTGGCGCGGGTCGCCTCCGCGCGTCTGGTCGTCACCGATGCGGCCGAGCGGGCGATCGTGATCGCTCGCGAGGCGGTCGGCCTCGCCGGACAATTCCTGTCGCATCCGCTTTCTGCCCTGCTCAGCGATCTGGCGGTCTATCTGCGCCAGCCCGTACCCGATGTCCAACGCCTTAGGGTCGGGCGGGCGGTGCAACGGGGTTTGCTGGCGCCTTCCTTGTGAAGCTCGGGCTTAGAGGCGTTCGCCGGGCGGTCATCGTCGCGCCGCATCCCGATGACGAGGTGATCGGCGCGGCCGGTCTCATCCAGGCGTTGCGGCGACGCGGTGCGAACGTGTCGGTCATCGTGGTCAGCGACGGCGCGGCCTCGCATCCGAACAGCCCGACATGGCCCGCCCATCGCCTGATCGCCGCGCGAGAGAAGGAGAGCCTGCACGCCCTTCGTCGACTGAAAGTAGGGCGCGATGCCGTGACATTCCTCCGGCTGCCCGATGGCGGTCTGTCGACGCATGGCGATCGGTGCCGCGAGGCGCTGCACCGGGCGCTTCGCAAGCATCGGAAGCCGGATGTGCTGGTCGGGCCCGCCGCGACCGACGCGCATCCCGATCACCAGGCGGTCGCGCTGGTGCTTGGGCAGTTTCGGTTCGGCGGACGGCGTCTGACCTATCAGGTCTGGCCGCCCCAGCGCCGGACGGTGGCCCGCTGCCGGACCGTGTCTCTGCCCGGGGGCGCGGCGGCGAAGCGGTCGCTGATCAGGGCGCATCGGACCCAACTCGGTGCGATTGCCGACGACCCGCATGGCTTCGCGATCGCCCGGCATGAACTGGCGATCTTCGCCCATCCGGTCGAGCGCTTCGTGGAAAAGCGGCGATGAAGGCCATCGATCTCGGCGGCTTTTCCGAGAAGTTCGCGACGGACGACGACCCCTGGTGCACCTTCTCCAACCGGGATGAAGCGGTGAAGCGGGCCGCGATCCTGCATGCTCTGGGGGAGGGGCCGCTGGGCCGGATTCTGGAACTGGGCAGCGGCAACGGGTCGAACAGCCGGGCCATCGCGCCGCGCGCGCTCCGCCTGGATGCCACCGAGGGAACGGCGGAGGGCACGCGTCTGACGGCGCGGGCCATTGCGCCCTGGCCGCGCGGTCGAGCGATTACCCTGGCCTTGCCGGCTCGCTTCCCGCGCTCGGCCTATGACGCGGTCGTGATCGCGGAGCTTCTCTATTATCTGTCGCCGCGCGCGATGCGACAGGTCGCGATCGATGTCGCCCAAGCGCTCCGTCCCGGCGGACGGCTGGTGCTGGCACATCACCGGATCGACTATTATGATTTCGCCCAGCATGCCGCCGATATTCAGCTGCGTTTCCTTCGCATGACCGGTGTTTCGTGGCGGGTCGCGACCGTGCGGCGCACCGCCCGCTGGCATGTCGTCGTCGCCATGCGGGGTGCCGGCCCGTGCGGCAAATGATCGCGCCAGGGCCGTAAAGTGGCGGTCGCGCCGCGATAGGCATTTGCATGTGGGCCAGAAGCGCCTAGACGACGCCATCCCCGGGGGGCCGCTGATGCGCGGTTGAGAGGTGGGCAGCAGCCCACGACCCGCTGAACCTGATCCGGGTCATACCGGCGTAGGGAGGGGCGCGGCTTATCGGTCGTCCCTCCGTGTGAAGTGGACGCGAAAGACGATGCCGGTTGTGACTTCCCGCGATCAGCCGATGATCCGCCGTGGCGCCCTGCTGTTGTCGGCGGCGTGGCTGGCCCTGCCCATGGTGGCATCGGCGCAACAGGCGGGCGATGCCCTGAGCGATATCCGCGTGATCGGCCACCGCGATCCCGAAGGCCTGCTGCCCGATCAGACCGAGCCCAAGGCGGTCAGCGAGATTTCCAGCGACTTCATCGTCAAGCAGGCGCCGACGCTCAACGCGTTTCAGCTCGTCAACCTGCTGCCGGGCGCGAATGTCGCCTCCAGCGATCCCTATGGCCTGTCGACCAGCTCCAGCCTGACCCTGCGCGGGCTGGGCCAGGACCAGATCGGCGTGCTGATGGAGGGGGCGCCGCAGAACGATATCGGCTATTACTACGCCTATCCGTCGCAGTTCGCCGATCCGGGGAACGTCCGGCGGGTGGTGCTGGCGCAAGGGTCGGTGGATCTCGACTCCCCCACGGTCGGAGGAGCGGGCGGCCTGTTGTCGCTGACGCTCGACGATCCCAAGGCGACGCGCGGGGTACTCGCCGATCTGTCGCTGGGGTCCTATGATCTGCGCCGGGTCTTCGTCCGCGTCGATACGGGTACGATCGGGGGCAGCGGCCTGAAGGCGTTCGTCTCCTATTCCAATACCCGCGCCGACAATTGGCGGGGGCCGGGCTATGACACGCGCCAGCATGTCGATGCCAAGCTGCTCGGCGAATGGGGCGGCGGCAACCGTGCCAGCCTGGCGCTGTCGTACAATGACGCCAATTCCTCCAGCTATCCCAGCCCGACGCTGGCGGACTGGCAGGCGCGGGGGCGTGGGTTCAACTATGCCGCGCGCTATGCGCCGGGGACCACCGATTACTGGCGGCTGTACCGGGCACCGTTCCGCAACCTCTACGCCTCGGCGCCGGTGCACCTGATCCTGAACGATCGTCTGACGCTGGACAGCACCACCTATCTCCAGTTCGGCTATGGCAATTCGCCCTATGGCACGCAGCTTGCGACCACCGGTAATTTCCTCGGCAACGAGGCGCTGGCGGAGCCGATCGCGCTGCCCGGCGCGGTGGACGGCGTCGCGACGGTGCTCGGCAATTATACGGGCGACCAGATGCGGACGGGGGAGGTCGCCAAGCTGACCCTCCAGGCGGGTATGCACCGGCTGACGGCGGGCCTGTGGTTCGACTATGGCACCGACCGCGTCACCCAGACCTATGGCGCGGTCGGGGCGGATGGCTCTCCGGCCGACCCCTGGGGCTTTCCCAGCCGTGCGATCCGCACCGCCGATGGCCGTCTGCTCGCCTATGAAAACCAGCGCACGGTGACGGTGACGAAGAGCTTTTTCCTGGCGGACAGCATCGCGCTCGCCCCGCGGCTGACGGTCGATATCGGGTTCAAGGGCGTCAACCTGCTGCGCAACGGCCGCAACTATCTGCCCGGACCGCAAAGCCGCGTGCGCCGCGACAGCTTCGTCGCCCTGCCCCGCGCAGCCGTCCATTATGCGATCGACGATCGGCAGCAGTTGTTCGCCAATGTCACGACCAACTTCCGCACGCCCAACGAGTTCACGCTGTACAACAGTTACGATGGCGGCGTGGTCTCGACGCGCGGCACCGATGCGGTGAAGAACGAATATTCGGTGTCGCAGGAGCTGGGCTATCGCTATATCGGCCCGAACCTGTCGGCCTCGGTGACGGGCTTTCATTACAAGTTCCGCAACCGCCAGCTCGCGACGGTGGTCGACAATGGCGGCGCCCTGGTCAATTCTACGCTGAACGCCGGGGGGCAGATATCCTACGGCGTCGATGCCGAGATCGACTATCGCCCCGTCAAGGGCGTCAGCGTCTATATCTCGGGCGAGTATCTGCGGGCGCGGATCGACGATGATCTGCCGGTCGGCGACGACTTTCTGCCGACCCGGGGCAAGCGCGCGGTGTCGAGTCCGACGCTCCAGTTCGGTGCGGGCGGCACCTATGACGATGGGCATTTGTTCGGCAGCATCGCGGGCAAATATGTCGGACGCCAATATGCGACGTTCATGAACGACGAGAGCATCGCGGGCTATGCGACGCTCGACCTGGCAATCGGCGTCCATCTGGCGGACTGGATCGACGGCAAGCGGACCGATCTGCGGCTCAACGCGATCAACGTCACCGACCCCCATGTCCTGGCGGGCGTGCAGTCGGTCAGCACCAACGCCCGCGATGCCGTGGGGCGTAGCGGCACGATCATCCCCGGCCAGGCACCCGCTTATTATATCGGTGGCGGCGCGGCGGTCACGGCGACCCTGTCCCGCGCCTTCTGACCATGACCGCCGCCGCCTCGACCACCGATCATCTCGTGCATGGCATGGGGCTGGCCCTGGAAGCGCCAGTCTGGCCCGCCATCACGTCCCATGAGGCGACGGAGGTACTGGCCCGCTATCCGGGAGCCGCGCCGATCGAGGCGTTGCGCTGGCATTCGCCGCGCCCCTTCTCGGCGGCGACGCTGATCGAGACGACGGGCGACACGCTCCTGTTGAAGCGGCATGATCGCCGGGTGCGCACGGTCGCGGGACTGGCGGAGGAGCATGCCTTCATCGCCCATCTGTCGGGCGCGGGGATGCCGGTGCCCGAGGTCATGCTCATCCGGGATGGAGCGAGCGCGGTTGCGCTGGGGGATTGGACGTACGAACTCCATCGGCGGGCGGCGGGGGACGATCTTTATCGCGATCGGCAGTCGTGGACGCCGTTCCGATCCGCCCAGCATGCCCATGCCGCCGGTGTTGCGCTCGCGCGGCTGCACGGTGCGTCGCGAGGGTTCGACGCACCGGCGCGGATCGTGCAGCCCCTGGTCGCCAGCTTCCATATCCTGTCCGCCACCGATCCGATAGCCGCGATGGAGGCCTATGTCGAAGCGCGTCCGGCGCTCGCCACGTTCCTGGCGGGGCGGCGGTGGCGGAGCCGGTGGTCGGCGCTGTTTGCGGCGTTCGGCGAAGGACTGGCGCCGCTGGTCGCGGGGCGGAGGCCGTTATGGACGCACAATGACTGGCACCCCTCCAATCTCCTTTGGACGGCGCAAGGCACGGTCGAGACCGTGTTCGACTTCGGCTTGGCCGACCGGACCTGCGCGGCCTATGATCTGGCGATCGCGATCGAGCGAACCGCCTTTGCATGGCTGGAATTGGGCACGGGTCAGGACGACGCCATCGCCGATCCGACGGCGGCGCTATCCCTGATCGCGGGATATGAGACGATAACCCCGTTGGGGGATGAGGGAAGGGAGGCGATCCTCCGGCTGCTGCCGCTCGTCCACATCGAGTTCGCGCTGTCCGAAATCGATTATTTTGCCGGGATTGTCGGCGACCCGGCGGCGGCATCGCTTGCCTGGGACGGGTATCTTTTCGGCCATGCGGAATGGTTCCTGTCGGCGGCGGGGCGTGACTTTCTCGCCGCCTTGCGCAACGGCGGAAGAACCCGATGACGCCGCTCGAAATCGCGGCGGTGGCGATCAGCTTTCTGGCGATCTGGCTGACGGCACGGCGCAACATGCTGTGCTGGCCGCTGAACCTCGTTGCCTGCGCCTTGTACTTCAAGCTGTTCCTCGACGTGCGCCTCTATGCGGACATGGTGCTTCAGGCGGTGTTCGGTATCGGCATCCTCTATGGTTGGATCGTCTGGAGCCGCGACCGGCGCGATGCGGCGGTGGTTACGGTCGTACCGCTGCCCCGGTTCGGGGCCTTGGCCGGTCTGGCGGTCGGCGCGCTGGGTGCGCTGGGAATCGGGTGGTTCACCAGTCACCATACCGATGCGACATTGCCCTGGCTGGATGCGACGCTCAGCAGCTTCAGCCTGGTCGCGCAATATTGGACGGCGCGTCGGCACCGCGAGAGCTGGTTGCTCTGGATCGCGGTGGATGTCGTCTATGTGGGGATGTTCGTCTTCAAGGGCCTGATGCTGACCGCTGGACTATACGCGGTGATGATCGGTCTGGCGGTCATCGGCTATCGGGACTGGCGGCGGGCGCAAGGCGTCGCCGCCCGGTCGTCATAGGTTCGTCTGCATCCGCAGGTCGAGCGCGGAGAGGCTGGCCGCGAGTTCCTCGTTACGGAACGGCTTGCTGAGCCGCGCCATGCTCGGGTCGATCCCGTGCGTCTCGGCATAGCCGGATACGATCAGCGCCTTCATGCCCGGAACCCGGTCGGTCAGTTCACGGACCAGCTGCGCGCCGCTGATCCCCGGCATCAAATGGTCGGTCACCAGAAAATCGGGATGCAGCCCGGCGCGGACAAGGTCGAGCGCCTCTGCGGCGGAGCTGGCCTCGACCACCTCATAGCCCAGATCGGCGAGCATATCGGCGGTGCTGAGCCGCACCAGTTCCTCATCGTCCACCAGCAGGACAATGCCCCCGCTCTGCACCCCCGGCGCCTCACCTGCGTCGGGACTGGCGGCGGCGACCTTCAGGTTGCTGGGCGGCAGCCACAGGACGATATGCGTGCCGACACCGGCCGCACTTTCGATGGTCAGGCCGCCGCCAAGCTGCGCAGCCAGCCCATGCACCATCGACAGCCCCAGGCCGGTGCCCTTGCCGACGCCCTTGGTCGAGAAGAAGGGCTCGATCGCGTGCTGCAACGTTTCCTCGTCCATGCCGACCCCGGTGTCGGCGACGCCCAGACAGACATAGCGGCCGGGGGCGATGTCCCTGGCCTCCATCGTCCCGACCATGCAGGTCTTGACCGAGATGTTCAGCTCGCCACCCTCCGGCATCGCGTCGCGCGCGTTGACCGCCAGGTTGAGCAACGCCATTTCCAGCTGGTTGGCGTCGGCCAGGGCAGGGGGCAGGTCGGGTTCCAGGTCGATCCGCACCGCGATGGTCGGCCCGATGGTCGACTCGATCAGGTCCGTCATGCCGTGGATCAACTCTGCCATGTCGACCGCGATGGCCTGAAGCGGCTGGCGACGAGCGAAGGCGAGCAGGCGCTGGACCAGCGTCTTGGCACGCTCCGCCGATTGCAGCGCGCCATCGATCAGGCGGCGTTCGCGCTCGGTCCCGATCCCCTTGCGCATCAGCATGTCGAGCGAGCCGATGATCGGGGTCAGCAGATTGTTGAAATCATGCGCGACACCGCCGGTCAGGCTGCCCATCGCCTCGACCTTCTGGCTCTGCCGCAAGGCTTCCTGCGCCACCTCCAGTTCGGCGCGGGCCGCCATCGCCACCGACACGTCGTTGGCCTGATGGAAAGCGCCGATCACATGCCCGGCATCGTCCCGTAGCGGCGTGTAGGAGATTTCCCAGGACGGCGTCCCGAACTCGGCGCGACCAAAGGCTTCGATCACGGTGAAGCTCTCGCCGGTCAGCGCGCGGTGCATCAATTCCCGCATGGTCGCGCGCTGTGCATCCTCGAACTGATCGGGAAAGACATCGCCGATCCGCGTCTCGAAGCCGTTGACGCGGCGGAACTCGCTCTGGTGCGCGCGATTGAAGGCGATCAGGCGATAGTCGGTGTCGAAGGCGCAGATGGGCGAGGACGTCGCCTCGACAATGTCATGATAGCGGCGAAGATCGGCGGTCCGCTCGATCACCTGCTGCTCCAGCGTGCCCTTCAGCGCGCGCAGGGCGGCCTCGGCGCGGGTACGCTCGACGGCGGCCTTCACCCGCTCGCCGACCTCCTGGACCAGATCCTCCTCGGCGGCGCTCCATATGCGCGGGGTGGCGTTCTGGACGGCGAGCAGGCCGACCCATTCGTCCTCCTGGAACAGCACCACGTCGATGAACGCGCCGACCTCGCGCGCCTGCAGCCCGGTCCGCGCGCCATCGCTGAGCCTCGGGTCGCCGCCGACGTCGCGGACGACGACCGGCGCTCCGTCACGATAGGCGGCAAGCAGGTCGGGACCGAAACTCTCCAGCGAATGCCGACCGACGATGGAGGACACGCCGCGCGCATAATCGCGCTCGACCGTCATCCAGCCGCGCGTCGTGATCTCGGCATAGAAGACACGGCTGGCCGCCATCTGCTGCCCGAGCCGTTCGGCGGCGACCTCCATGATCGCGGTCGGGGTTTCCAGCGTGCGCAGGTCGTCGGCCAGCCTGAGCAGGAAGGAGGATCGCCTGGCGGCGATGACCCCCTCCGTGGTCTCGGTCAGGACGCCGATCACCCCGGAGGGGGTGCCGGTGTCATCGATCAGTGCGGAGTAATCGAGATGGAACCAGGCAGGCTCGGCGCGCCCGTTGCGGTTCAGCATCACTTCGCGTTCGCGATATCGAACGGTACCCCCGGCCAGGCATTCGGCCACGACATGGTCGTCGAACAATATGTCGTTGGGCCAGCCGTCCCGCATCCGCGACCCCAAAAGTCGCGGGTGCCAGTCGCCCGCGATCGTCGCATAGGCATCATTGTAGAACAGGACGCGGTCCGCACCCCACAGCATCGTCATAGCGATGGGCGAGCGAAGCAGCATGGCGAGCGTGGTTCGCAGGCAGCCGGGCCATGTTTCGATCGGCCCAAGGCCGGTCGCCGACCAGTCCTGCCGATCGATCAACGCCGCGCAACATCCGCCACCCCGCAGAAAGGGCGGCATCCAGCGCGACGTCGATGGCGATGCATTCCCGGTATCAGGGTCGGCAGGCCCGCACGGCGCGATGGCTTCGGATGGGCGGACGGTTGCCATGGTGCGCAACTACTCCATGCCGCGCAATTACGTAAGTCGGATTCCACGCGGCTACGATGGGGGAGATACCGATTTCTACCCCCGGAAAGATCATGTTGCATTTAATTAGGTAGGTATCTATCTAAATCAGGGTGACTGATTCCACTTCCCTTCGCCGCCACTTCTCCGCGCGGCTCGTGCCGATGGCGCGGGCGTATCGGCGCTATCTCGATCGCGGGCTGGCCGGCCTGTCGCTGTCACACACGGCGGCGCTGGCGGTGATGCTGATCGGCCGGACCGAGGAGGGGATGCGGCAGGGGGCACTTGCGGACCAGCTGGGGATGGAGGCGCCATCGGTGGTGCCCCTGATCGACCAGTTGGAGCGGAGCGGCTTGGTGGAGCGTCGGGTCGATGCGACGGACAAGCGCGCAAGGCTGCTGCACCTGACGAACGAGGGACGGACCGCCGCCGCCGAGGTCGAAGAACGGACCGCACAGATCCGCTCCGAGCTGTTCGCCGAGGTCGATGACGTGGACCTCAAGGCGGCCAGCCGCGTGCTCGACCAGCTTTATGCGGCATTCGGCGACGACCGGGAATGATCGCGATGCCCCGGATCGGCCTGCGCGAGACGGTCTTCTCGCTGAATTGCTTCGCGGCGGCGATGCTGGCCCTGTTCCTGTCCTTCTCGCTGGGGCTGGATCGGCCCTTCTGGGCGATGATGACCGTCTATATCACCAGCCAGCCGCTGAGCGGCGCGGTCCGGTCGAAGGCGGTGTTCCGGCTGATCGGGACGGTGATCGGGGGGCTCGTGACCGTGTTGCTGGTGCCGATGCTGGTCAACGCGCCGGTGCTGCTCAGCCTGGCGCTCGCGCTGTGGGTGGCGGGGTGCCAGTTCGTGTCCCTGCTCGACCGGACACCGCGAGCCTATGTCTTCATGCTGGCGGGCTATACCGCCGCGCTGATCGGCTTCCCCTCGGTCCTGCATCCGGAGGCGATCTTCGACACCGCCGTGTTGCGCGTGCAGGAGATCGGTATCGGCGTGCTGTGCGCGGCGATCGTCCATTCGGTCGTGTGGCCGCGCAGCGTCGCGGGGGTTTACGGCGCGCGGGCCAGGGCCGTCCTCGCCCATGCCGAAAGCTGGATCGCCGATATCCTGGCGGTCGAGGCGAGCGCGCGGACTTCGCCTGAGCGGCGACGGCTGGCCGCCGACGTGACCGACCTTCACGTCACCGCGACCCATATCCCCTTCGACACCGCACGCATCCGCCCGACCCGCGCGTTGCTGACCGGCTTGCAGGACAGGCTGGTACAGTTGATCCCGCTGGTATCCGCGCTGGAGGACCGGTTGCGCAGCCTGACCGCCGAAGGTCCGCTGCCCGCAGGCGTGGCGGAGTCGGTGGCCGGGGTACGCGACTGGGTTCTCGATCCGACGCTCGACGCGCCCGTCATTCCGCCGCCACCGGCCGCGTCGGACTGGTGCGGGCTGGTGACGCTCAACCTCACCATGCGCCTGGCCGAACTGGTCGAGGCGCTCGGCACGACCCGCGTGCTGGTCGCGGCGGTGGCCGACCCGGAGGCACCGCGGCCTGTGATCGCCGAGGGCGGGGGCAGGCCGCTCCACCGCGATTACGGCCTTGCCCTGTTGTCGGCGACGGCGACCTTCCTGACCATCATCGGCTGCTGCGCGGTCTGGATCGTCACCGCCTGGCCCGAGGGCGCGGTGGCGGCGATGATCGCGGCGGTGGTCTGCTGCTTCTTCGCTACGCTGGACGACCCAGTACCGGCACAGCGCGGCTTTCTGATCTGGACGCTGGTGTCGGTGCCGCTGATCGCCGTCTATCTCTTTGCCATTCTCCCGGCGATCGACGGGTTCGTCATGCTCTGCCTTGCGCTCGCCCCTTCGCTGCTCGCCATGGGGGCGGCGATGGCGGTTCCGTCCTGGTACGGACGGATGATGCCCATGCTGATCAGCTTCGCGGGCGGGCTGGCGCTGACCAATATGTACAGCGTCGATGCGGCGGGCTTCTTCAACGGCAACATCGCCCAGGTCGTCGGGATCGTCGCGGCGATGACCATGACCCGGTTGGTGCGGAGCATCGGCGCGGGCACGGCGATCCGCCGCCTCCGCCATGCGGGCTGGCGCGATCTGGCCGCCCTGGCCGAGCGTCCGGCGCTGCTGCCCGTCTGGCGCAGCCGGATGCTCGACCGGGTCGGCCTGCTCGCCGGGCGTGTCGGCGAGGTGGAGGACGAGGACCGCGACGATGCCGTCGCCGCTCTGCGCGAACTGCGGATCGGCTATAATCTGGTCCAGCTCACGCCCGGTCCCGAGCATCAGGCGCTGCGCACGTCGCTGGCGGGCTGGTTCCGGCAACTGGTTGAGGGCCGGGACCCCGCGCCGCCGCCCGATCTGCTCGACGCGATCGACCGCGCGATCGCCCAAAGCCCCGAGCCGGATCGGCTGGCGGCGCTGGTCGGCCTGCGCCGCAACGTCTTTCCCGCCGCGCCGGGCTGGACTGAGGAAAGGCTGGCGGCATGACGGGCGACCTGGATCTGGCGGGCGTGTTCGTCCACCCGCTGCTGATCGCCGCCATCCTGGCCTTCATCGCGGCCGAGATCGTCGGCTGGGCGCTGGCGAAGGTACGGCTCTACCGCTTCGTCTGGCATCGCGGCCTGTTCGATGTGGCGCTCACCATCATCCTCTGGGCCGGGATCGCCGGCCTCATCACCGGCGGCACGCCCGCTTCGGCATTTTTCGGTTGAACACGCTATGACATTCCATTCCTCCCTGCGCGTCGCGGCGCGCATCGTCGTGACCCTGATCGTGGTGGCGCTGGCGCTGCTGGCAGGGCGCCGCCTCTGGGCGCATTACGAGACCGAGCCCTGGACCCGTGACGGCCGGGTGCGCGCCGATATCGTGCAGGTCGCCCCCGACGTCTCGGGCCTGGTCACCGACGTGCTGGTGCGGGACAATCAGCAGGTGGTCGTCGGCACGCCGCTGTTCCACGTCGACACGCCCCGCTACCGGCTGGCGGTATCGCAGGCCGAGGCCGCCGTCGCGTCCCAGGCGGCGCAACTGGCCCAGGCCCGGCGCGAGGCGCAGCGCAACCGGGCGCTGGGCGACCTGGTCGCGGGCGAGGTGCGCGAACAGGGCAATGCCAGGGTCGTGCAACTGGCCGCCGCGCTCGACCAGGCGCGGGTCGCGCTCGCCACCGCGCGTCTCAATCTGGCGCGGACCGAGGTGAAGGCCAGCGTCGCCGGGACGGTCAGCAACCTCGATCTGCGACCGGGCGACTATGCCAGCGCGGGGCATCCCGGATTCGCGATCATCGATCGCGGCTCGCTGCACATCATCGGCTATTTCGAGGAAACCAAGCTGCCGCGCGTCCATGTCGGCGATCCCGTCCGCGTCCGCCTGATGGGCGACGATCACGACATCATGGGGCATGTCCAGAGCATCGCCGGGGGCATCGAGGACCGGGACCGCAGCGCTGGCGCGAACCTGCTCGCCAACGTCAATCCGACCTTCAGCTGGGTTCGCCTGGCGCAGCGCATTCCGGTGCGCGTCGCGATCGATCGCCTGCCTGCGGGCGAGACGCTGGTGGTCGGGCGAACAGCGACCGTCGAGGTCCTGCCGCGCAAGGCGGGGGCCGCCGCATGACGCTGCGTCGCATCGCCGCGCTTCTGACCGGTACGCTGCTTTCCGCATGTTCGACCGTCGGCCCCGATTATCACCGCCCGTCATCGGCGGTGATCGACAAGCCCGGCGCCGCCGCGCCCTTCGTTGGTGGGAACGAGGCGACCTTCGCCGCGCTCCAGCCCGTGCCCGATCGCTGGTGGCAGCTTTATCGGGACCCGACGCTCGACCGTCTGGTGCAACAGGCGCTGGCCGCGAACACCGACCTTCGCGTCGCCGCCGCGAACATCGCGCGGGCGCAGGCTTCGGTCGATCTGGTCGAGCAGGATCGCCGCCCCCAGGCGAGCCTCCAGGCCGCCCCCGGCTATGCCCAGCGATCGGCGGAGGAGGAATTGCTGCCGGGTGCGGCCTTGCCCAGCAACTTCGTCTATTCGGCGACGGCGGGCATTTCCTATCAGGTCGATCTGGTCGGGCAGGTCCGGCGCGCGGTCGAGGCGGCCAATGCCGATCTGGCCGCGACCCATGCCGCCTATGATGCGGTGCGGGTCACGGTGGTCGCCGACACGACGCAGGCCTATCTCGACGCCTGTTCGGCGGGGCGCGAGATCGGCGTGGCGGAGCGGGCACTGGCGCTGCAATCGCGGACCACGGCCCTGACCCGGCGGCTGGTGCGCGGGGGGCGGGGTATCTCGCTGGATGCCACGCGATCCTCGGCGCAGGAGGCGCAGGTGCGCGCGACCATGCCGGGGTTGCAGGCGGCGAGGCGTCTGGCGCTCTATCGGCTGGCGACCCTGACCGGGCGTCCTCCGGCGGAGTTCGACCGCGATGTCGCCACCTGCACCACCGAGCCGCGATTGAGCCAGCCGATCCCGATCGGCGACGGGGCCGCGCTGCTCCGGCGACGGCCCGATGTGCGCCGGGCCGAGCTGGAACTGCGCGCCGCCACCGCACGGATCGGCGTGGCCACCGCCGCGCTCTATCCGCAGGTTTCGCTGGGGGCGTCGGTCGGCTCGGTCGGTCTGGCCGAGCGGGCGCTGTCGAGCGACACCTATAAATTCTCGCTGGGGCCGCTGATCAGTTGGCAATTCCCCAATCGCGGTCGAGTCCGGGCGCGCATCGCCGCGACCGAGGCGGAACGCGATGCGGCCTTTGCCCGCTTCGACGGCACGGTGCTGGGCGCGCTGCGAGAGACGGAGAGTGCGCTGACCGTCTATGCCCGCGACCTGGACCGCACCGCCGCGCTGCGCGATGCGAACGCCCAGGCGGCCAAGGCGGCGCGCGACGCGGAGACGCTGTTCCGCGCAGGGCGTACCGGCTTCCTCTCGGTCCTCGATGCCCAGCGCACCGCGATCGCCGCCGAACAGACGCTCGCCGCCGCCGAGACGCGGTTGTCGACCGATCAGATCAGGCTGTTCCTGGCGCTCGGCGGCGGGTGGCAGGGCTAAGGGCGCTCACCCCACCCAGTCGCGGCGCAGACGGGGCCCGGCCAGCCCGATCAGCAGCGCGGCGAGCGCGTAGAGGACCAGCGCATAGAGCATCGAATAGCGCAGCGCATCGTTGCCATAGATCGGCGTCAACGCATCGGACAGCGCCCCCATCGCATAGATGCCGCCGCCCAGTCCGATCAGGTTGTTGATCAGCAGGAACAGTGCCGCCGCCGTCGCCCGCGCATTCGCCGCGACGAGATTCTGCACCGCCGACAGCACCGGCCCCAGCCAGACATAGGCGAGCGCCTGGGGCAGCAGGAACAGCGCGAAGGCGACCCGCACGTCGCCGCTATAGATCCCGCCCGCGAAGAACGGAATGCTGACCATATAGGCGATGGCGGGGACATAGCCGAACCACGCCCGGTCCCGGGCACCCAGCTTGTCGGCCAGCCAGCCGCCGCCCAATATCCCGCTGGTCCCGCTGATCAGCAGGATCGCCGCCAGGAAATGCGACGTGCCGATCAGGTCCAGCCCGAAGCTGCGCCGCAACAGGCTGGGCAACCAGAAGGCGAGACCATAGCCCAGCATCGAACTGCTCGCCGCACCGAAGGAGAGCAGCCAGAAGGACGGCTTGGCGGCCAGGGTACGGGCGACGTCGGCAAAGCGGGGAGCCTCGTCCGCCCTGTCCGTCATCGCCCGGTCCGCCGGTGCGACACGCGGACGGTCGCGGACGACGCGACGGACCAGCGGTGCGATCAGGACGCCCGCCAGCCCGACCGCGATGAACGCCACGCGCCAATCGACCCGCGCGGCGATATAGCCCCCGGCCAGCACTCCCGCCGCCGACCCCAACGGAATGCCCAGCGAATAGACGGACAGCGCGAAGGCGCGCCTGCGCGGCGGGAAATATTCGCTGATGATCGCATAGGAGGGGGCGACGCCGCCCGCCTCGCCGATGCCGACGCCCAGCCGCGCGAGGAAGATATGCCAGAACCCACCGGCCAGCCCGCAAAGCGCGGTAAAGCCGCTCCACAAGACCAGCGACCCCGTGATGACCCAGCTTCGGCTGGTCCGATCGGCCAGCCAGGCCAGCGGCACGCCCAGCGTCGAGTAGAGAAGCGCGAAAGCGATCCCGCCCAGCAGTCCGAGTTGCCGGTCGCTGAGGTGGAGTTCCTGCTGGATGGGCGCGGCGAGGATCGCCAATATCTGTCGGTCGACGAAGTTGAAGATATAGACGAGCAACAGCATCGCCAGGACCAGCCCGGCGCGGCGGTCGCCCTGCTCCGTGGCGCTCATGCGGGCCACCAGCGGGACAGGAAGGGGTTGATCGCCGCCAGTGCCTCCGGCTCGTCGAGCAGGGGGGCGTGGCCGCGCCGGGGCACGTCCTGCGCGACGAAAGGCCCGTCGTGACGGCGCGCCATCTCGGCCACGGTTGCAGGGGAAAGCAGGTCCGACAGGGCACCGCGCACGACCAGCGTCGGCGTCGCCGACAAGGCATCCCATAGCGGCCAGAGATCGGGCGGCACCGTGCCGGGCGTGTCGCCGCCGATGCTGTCGGCAATGGCGGGATCATAGGCGAAGGCGATGCGGCCGTCCCTCTCCATCCCGCACGTCCGCCTGGCGAAGGCCAGCCAGTCGGCGGGACCGAAGTCGGGAAAGGCGGTCGCGTTGATCGCGGCGCAAGCGTCCGCCGCCTCATCCCAATCCGCGAAACTCTTCGCCGGTCCGACATAGCCCTGGATACGGCGCAGGCCCACCGGATCGAGTTCTGGGCCGATATCGTTCAGCACGATCGCCGCCACCCGCTCGGGTGCCTGGAACGCCATCAGCATCGCCATCAACCCGCCCATCGAGGTGCCGATCAGCGCGACCCGATCGATCCCCAGATTGTCGAGCAAGCGAAACATGTCGGCGGCATAGACGTCCGGGCGATAGCGGCTCGGATCGGGATCGTGACCCGATCGTCCGCGGCCACGCTGGTCGGGCACGATCAGCCGGTATCGCCCGGCCAGATGCGGCACCAGTGGGTCGAAATCGTCGCCATTGCGCGTCAGCCCGTGCATCAGCAGCAGGGGCGGCCCATCGGCGGGATGGATATGCGCGAACAGATCGACCGCGTCGTCCGCGCTGCGATAGCGATAGGGTAGGGGGGCGGTAGTGGATGCGTTCATCCCATGCTCCTTTACGGGAAAAACCGGGCCGGTCACCCGGCCCGGTCAGGACCGGGCGCTCAATATTTGAACGAGGCGGTCACGAACACCTGTCGCGGGTTGCCGTAAAAAGCGGTCAACGTCCCCTCGCGGCCCAGCGTCGGGCGCAGCGTGCCGTTGGCATTGGGGATCAGCGCCCCCGTCACCGCATCGGCCTGGATGAAGGTATAGCCCGAAGTCTTGTAGAGCTTGTTGGTCAGGTTCTTGCCGTGCAGCCCCAGCGTCCAGCGCCCGCCCGGCGCGGTATAGACCAGATTGGCGTCGAGCAGCGTATAGCCCGCCTGGTCGATATAGGGGTTGGGGATCTCGAACTGATAGGTCCGGCTGCGATAGGAGGCGGTGGTGCTGGCATCCACCTCGCCCTCGCCGACCGGCAGATGATAGGCGAGCGTGCCGCTGGCGGTCCAGGCGGGGGTATTCTGGACCTTGCGATATTGCGCCACGTCCACCGGCCCGCGTCCGGCGATCTGGGTAATATATTCGCGGTACTTGGCATCGATATAGCCCAGCGAGCCCGACAGGTTCACCCGGTCCCCCGCCGCCGCCAGATCGCGGCCCAGCCGGGCATTGGCCTCCAGCTCGACACCCTGAAAACGCGCCTTGCCCGCATTGGTGATGATCCCGCAAAAGGTCGGGATACCGCCCACGACGCAGCCCGCCGAGCCCGGAATCTGCACGTCGCGATAATCCATCCGGAACAGCGCCAGCGCGGTATAAAGCGCGCCGCCCATCCAATTGGCCTTGTGCCCGATCTCGTAGCTGTCGACCGTCTCGGGACGGAAGCTCAGATAGTTGGCCACCTCGGTATCGGTCGGACGACCGGGAATGGCGGCGGGCGCGTTGACGCCTACGCCGCGCGGGTCGAAGCCGCCGCCCTTGAAGCCCTGCGAGAAGCTGGCATAAAGATTGTGGTCGCGATTGGGCTGGTAGCTGACCGAGATGCGCGGGGTGAATTTGTTGAAGTCGCGCGATCCCCGGAAATTGGTGCTGGGCGCCCCCGATGCGACGCCCGCACCGCCGAACACCGGCGAGCCGCCGCCCAGATAATTCTGCCGCAGGATGCTCGCCGTCCGCTTGTCCCAGGTATAGCGCCCGCCGACCGATACGCTGAACTGTTCGGACAGCTTGTAGGTGAAGTCGCCGAATACCGCGAAGGTGTCGGTATCGACATTGGCCTGGGTGAAGGCGGTCAGCCCGCTGAGGGTCGTGAACAGCCGCACGTCGAACTGCGTGTCCGCCTTGGCCCCGAGATAATAGCCGCCCAGCAAGCCGGTTAGCGGCCCGTCATTGTCGTAGAGCAGCTGGAATTCCTGGCTGAACTGCTGGTTGCGGTAATAAGCGGGCACGTCGACATCGACCGAGGGCAGCGCGTCGAAATCGATCGGCGAGGCGCTGTCGTCGCGCCGCCAGCCGGTGATCGAGCGGACGGTGAACCCGCCGCCCAGCTCCGCGGTGGCATTGGCGGCAAGGCCATAGGCCTCGACGAACTGGCGCGGATCGTTGAGGCCGCCGCGCGTATCGAACACATCCGACAGCACCGGCGCACCCGACACCTGGCCGGGGATCAGGCGGTGGCCGCCGCGCGGGTTGCTATTGTCCTTGGTATAGTCGCCCGAGATGCGGATCAGTACCGGCTGTCCGTACCCGCCCATCTCCAGCGTCGCGCGGCCCGCCCATATGTCCTTGTTGTAATTGTCCTGCCCCGTGGTCAGGTTGGTCCCGAACCCGCCGCGCGACAGCCGCGCCGCCGACGCCCCGACCCGCACGATGTCGGTGATGGGCGTCGACACGGTGATGACCCCATCCGCCTGATCATAGCTGCCATAGGTGCCGCGCACCTTCAGCGAAAATTCCTGTGGCAGCGACTTGGTGACATATTTGACCGCGCCGCCGATGGTGTTGCGGCCATAGAGCGTCCCTTGCGGCCCGCGCAGCACCTCGATCCGGTCGACATCGTAAATGTCGAGCACCGCGCCCTGCGGCCGGTTGAGATAGACATCGTCCAGATAGATGCCGACGCCCTGCTCGAACCCCGACACCGGGTCCTGTTGTCCGACGCCGCGAATGAAGGCGGAAAGGGTGGAGTTGGTCCCGCGCGACACCTCGACCGTGATGTTGGGGGTGGTCGCGCCGATATCGGTGATGTCGATGGCGCCCGCCTGGGCCAGTTGCGCGCCGCTGAAGCTGGTGACGGCGATCGGCACATCGACCAGCCGTTCCTCGCGGCGGCGGGCGGTGACGACGACGTCGCCGTCATTGGTGCCGCTGTCCGTTTCCGCCTGTGCGTCGGGAGTGGTGGATCGCGGTGCGTCCTGTGCCGCACCGGGGGCGGAAAGCCCCGCCACGCCCAGGATCACGCACGCCACGCCGCCCAGCAAACGAGCCTTGCCCATCTTCCATCCCTCCCTGACTTTTATCTTATGAGGGGAAGCATATTGATAGTTGAACCGACTTTCAACTTCCCATTTGCATGGTGCCGCCCGACAGGATAGCGAGAGCGATGCCCATGACCGGAACCGATCCGCATCCCGATACGGACAAGACCCCGCGTACCGAGCGAGGGCGCCGGACGCTTCGTCGTCTGCTCGACGCGGCGGAGATCGAATTCGGGCAGAAGGGATTTCACGACGCCTCGATCACCGGCATCACCGCCCGCGCCGGGACCGCGCTCGGCACCTTCTATACCTATTTCGACTCGAAGGACGCGATCTTCCGCGCTCTGGTCCAGGATCTGAGCGACCGGGTGCGGGTGACGGCGGGGCGCGCCCAGGCGGAGGAGACGCCGCCCTTCGAGACCGAGCGGCGCGCGCTCGCCGCCTTTCTGGGGTTCGCGCGCGAGCATAAGGAGGTCTATCGCATCATCGATGAGGCGGAGTTCGTCGATCCCGCCAGCCATCGCCGCCACTATGAGAGCACCGCCGCGCGCATCCTGGACCGCCTGAAACGGGGTATGGACAGCGGCGTCTTTCGCGAAGGGCTGGGTGAGGAACATGCCTGGGCGATTATGGGCATGAACGTATTTCTGGGGCTTCGGTACAGCATCTGGAACGAGGAGCGATCGGTCGAGTCGATCGCGGAAGTGGCCAATGCGCTGCTACGCCAGGGTATCGGGGCGAAGGGCTAGGCCCGTGTCACCCGTCGCCCCGGACCTTTCTCCACCGGGCAGGCGCAACCGGAAGGTCGCAGGGACCGTCGCCAGCAGATCGAGCGTGCCGCCATGTCCTCGCGCGATCTGGCGGGCGAGGGTCAGGCCGATGCCGGTTCCGGTCGCTTTGGTGGTCGCGAAGGGGCGGAAGATCGCGGTCGCCTGTTCCGCCGGAATGCCGGGGCCGTTGTCGCTGATGTCGATGGTCAGCGCCCCTTCGCGGCAGCCGACGACCAAGGCGACCTCCGGCTTCGTGCCGCTTGCCGCCTCCACGCCGTTTTGCAGCAGGGCCCAGATCGCCTGATTGAGCTGGTCGCGGTCGATGGCTGCGCAGAGGTCCGGCGGCACCGTCACGGTCAGCACCGCCTCCGGCCAGCGGCTCGCGAACAGGCGTGCCAGATCGTCGATCAATTCGACCAGGTGGACGGGCTGCTTCATCGGCGGGGGCAGACGCGCAAGCGAGCGATAGGCCTGGGTGAAACGCTGCAATCCCTCGGCGCGGCGGGCCAGCGTCGTCAGGATTTCGGGCAGGAGCGTGGGGTCGTCGTCCTGCGTTTCGATGGCCGCGATCCCGCACTCGGCGAGCGAGACGATGGGGACCAGGCCGTTGAGCATCTCATGGCCCAGCACCTGGATCATCTCGGCACTGGCGCGCGCCTCGGCGGTGTGTTCCTCGCTCTCCACATCGATCAGCGCGACGACCGAGCGCGCGCCCACATCGACCCGGTCGGCACGCCAGTTACGACCGGCATGGCGGACATGCGAGCTCTGGCCGTCGAGCAACGGCGGGGGCGCGGGCAGGACGCGATCGTCGGTGTCGAACAGGCGGCGCGCGGCCCGGTTGAGCGCCCGCACCGTAGCGCCATCGACCGACAACAAGGGGGCGGGGGAAGCGTCGAGCAGCATCCGGTGCAGGATCGTCTCGCGCTCCTCGGCCACCACCGGCACGGGGGGAAGCACGGCCGGACGTCGCGCCGCCAGCAGGTTGAGCAGCAGCAGCCATCCGATGGCCAGGACGCCCCCCGTCATCGCCAGCCACAGGCCATGCGTCGCGGCCATGCCGACCACGCCCCCGGCGGCGGCGAGCGACAGGCCGATGGTGATCGCGGACCGCTGGACGCTAGAGGCCATGCTGCGCCATGCGTCGGTACAATGTCCCTCGGCTGATCCCCAGCGCGTTCGCGGCGCGTGAGATATTGTGCCGATGCTCTTTCAGCGCGGCGACGATCATCAGCTTTTCGGCATCGTCGAGACGAAAGGGCGTGCTGGTATCCTGTTCGGGCACGACCGATGCGGTCATCGCCGGGCGGATCGCAGCGGCATCCACCACGCCGTCGTCGGACAGCAGCACCGCCCGCTCCACCGCCGCCGCCAGTCCGCGCACTTCATCGGGCCAGTCGGTCGCGGTCACGATCGCCTCGGCGGCGGGGGTCAGCCGGGCGGCGGCATGGCCATAGCTTTCCCCGGCGACCCGCGCGAAATGCCGGGCCAGGATCACCCCATCCTCGCGCCGTGCCGACAGAGGCGGGACCGCGATCTCCAGCGTGCAGAGGCGGCGGTACAAAGCGGGCGACAGCGCGGCGACCCCGTCCGCCACGCTGATGCACCGCAGCCCCGGCAACAGCCGGTCGAGCAGCCGCGCCTGCGCCACCGCATCCAGCTGGTCGGGATAGCGCAACACTACGGTCCCCCGTGCCTCGTCGAGCGACCGCCACTGATCGGTATCGCGCAGGTCGATCCGGGGCGGCGGCGTCGCGGCGTCGCCCGATGCGGCATGAACCGCCATCGCAGTCAGGGTCCGCCCCGATCCCGAGCGCCCGGTGACGCAGATATTGGCGACGGTCGGTCCGACCCGCTGGATCATCGCCCGCACCTCGGCCATGGCGGGGGAATCGCCCAGCAACATCGCGCCGCCGCCCACCGGGCGCGAGGCGGGGGCCGCGCCGCCCTCCCGCTGCCCGATCACGGCCGCGCATTTGGCGAGCAGATCGTCCTTGCGCCACGGCTTCATCAGAAAATCCCGCGCGCCCGCCTGCATCGCGGCGACGGCGATGCGGATGCCGCTATGCGCGGTGATGACGATGATCCGCGCGGCCGGATCGTCCGCCATGATCCGGGCGATACAGGCCAGCCCTTCTTCTCCGCTGCTACGCCCCGCCCCGAAATTCATGTCGAGCAGGATCAGGTCGTAGCGGCGCCCGGACAGCATCGAATAGGCGGAATGCGGATCGGTGGCGACTTCGACCTTGTGTCCGGCCAGGCGGAACAGGATGTCGGTCGTCCGCGCCACGACCGGATCGTCCTCGACCAACAATATCCGCCAGGCGCTTGACAGGTCCGGCGACTGTCCGTGCGCGGACATCTTGTCCCATCCTGTCGGATCGCCGAAAGCCATTGTCGAAGATAAGTCTTTGTTCATAGCGATTTGGCGTTTCCGGTGCTGGACAGTGACAGTGTCGCCATGATGACCGAACAGCCAATACGCGCAAGGGGCGCTCGACATGGCGACAAGCATGGCTTTTCGCTCGTCTTGATCCGGGCGTTCAGTCGGACGAGGTCGAGACGAATGCCGAGGGGGCGACGATCGTGATGGTCGCCCACTCACCCAGCCATGCCGATATTGCCAGGTGTCGCATCGACATGCTCGATGGGCGTATCGTCGCCAGTGCGATGCGCGTGATCCGATCCGGGGGGATGTCATGATGAACGGCTTCGCGCTCACCTCGCTCTACCGCTCGCTTACCCGCCACAAGCTTTACGCGGCGCTCAACATCGGCGGACTGGCGGTGGGGATCGCGGTGTTCCTGATCCTCGGCCTCTATGTCCGGTTCGAGACGAGTTTCGAGCGATGGCTGCCGCATCATGACGAAATCCATGTCGTGCGGACCGAACTCCATCTGCCGGGCAGCCCGTTCAACGGCGCCTATCCGGTGACCATGGCCGGGCTGTTCGAGCAGATGCGGCAGGAGTTTCCCGGCCTGGTCGGCACGCGCCTTCGCGGCGGCAAGCTGGGGGGCAGTGTGATCCGCGAGGATGATGCGATCGCGGCCGACGTCGTCCAGGTCGATCCGTCCTTCTTCGACGTGTTCGACATTCCGATGGTGCGCGGAGACGGGCGCCGCGCGCTCTCCGAGCCGTCGGGGGCGTTGGTGAGCCGAAGCGAGGCTCAGCGATTGTTCGGCGATGCGGACCCCATGGGGCAAACCATCACCATCGCGGTCGACGCGCCGCAGGTCTATCGTATCGCCGGAATCTTCGAGGATCTGCCGAAGACGACCGAGCTTCAGGCCTCGATCCTGATCCCGATGCCGCGCACGCCGCCGCCCGCGGTGCAGTGGTCGTGGTACCGATGGGGCATGGTCGACGGGGCCACCTATCTTCGCTTCCCCAATGCGGCCGCGGCACGGGCGTTCGCCGCCAAGATGCCCGCCTTCATCCGTCGGCACGCCGGACAGGATCTAGGGCCCGATCCCACCAGGATCATCTCGCTTTCGCTGCTGCCGATCGCTCGACTGCACCTGGAGCCGCCGGGCGGGGCGGAGAGCAATGGACGCAGGCTGACCGTGGCGACGCTGGGGATGGTCGGCGTGCTGACGCTGCTGATCGCGATCATCAACTATGTGAACCTGGCGACGGCGCAATCCGGCCTGCGCGCGAGAGAGGTGGCGGTGCGCAAGGTACTGGGGGCCAGCAGGGCGGCCCTGATCCGCCAGTTTCTGGGGGAAGCGGCTGCAACGGCCGCGATGGCCAGCCTGCTCGGCATGATCCTGACCGAAGTGAGCCTGCCCGTCATCAATGCCGCCGGCGGCCTGTCGCTCCGCTTTCCCTATGCCCTGGCGCTGCCCCTGCTGGTGGCGTTGGTGCTGATCATCGCGCTGGCGGCGGGAGCCTATCCGGCGGTGCGGCTGTCGCGTTTTTCCGCCGCCGCCGTCCTGGCGTCGGCGCAGGCGCCGGGCGGCGGGCGTCGTGGCACCCGCACTCGCGAGACGCTGGTCGTGATCCAGTTCAGTCTCGCCATCGCCTTCCTGATCGGCACTGTCGTGCTGGTCGCGCAGACGGCGCATGTCCGGCGGTCGGATCTGGGTTTCAGGCGCGACGGCCTGATGATCGTGGCGTCGCTGGCCGACAAACGCGTCTTCCCGGATCAGGCCCGCCCGATCGTGGCGGCGCTCCGTCGCGTGCCCGGGGTCATAGCGGTAGGAACCAGCGGATCGGCGCCGGGGATGGTCAATTATGGCGTGGACTCGATCGACCTGCCGGGTCGGCCGCCTCTGACGATCGGCAACGTCATCGTGGGACCCGACTTCTTTCGCACCTACGGCCCCAGGCTGCTGGCAGGGCGCGTGTTCGATGATGCGCACGGTGCCGACGATGCCAGCGACTGGACCAAATGGAAGAGCGGGCGCAACGTCGTCATCAACCGCAAGGCGGTCGAGCAACTCGGCTTCCGAACGCCCCAGGATGCGATCGGCAAGACCGTCGGCCGCCTCGCGCCCCGAACCATCATCGGCGTGATCGACCAACTCCGCTTCGCTTCGCCGCGCACCGCGGAGACGGCGACATTCTACCAATATGTCCGCGACGTTCCGTACCCCGCCGTCGCCGCGATCCGGTATACGGGTAGTTCCGCTGCAATGCTGGGCCGCATAAGGACGGTATGGCGACGCCTGTCGCCGCAAGTGCCGCTGGTCGTGGAGACGGCGGACCAGCGCCTGTCGGAATTCTACAAGGCCGACGATCATGCCACCCGTCTGTTCGCGATTGGGGCGGGGTTGGCGGTGCTGATCGGCTGTGTCGGATTGTGGGGGCTGGCGTCGTTCAACACGGCGAGGCGCGTGCGCGAGATCGGCATCCGCAAGACTTTGGGCGCATCGTCCGCCGACATCGTGAAGCTGCTGGTGGGGCAATTCCTGCGCCCCGTGCTGATCGCGAACGTGATCGCCTGGCCGCTGGCATTCGTCGCGATGCGGACATGGCTGTCCGGCTTCGACGATCGCATCGCGCTGTCGCCATTCTATTTCGCAGCAGCGAGCCTGCTGGCCATCGGCATCGCGGTGCTGACCGTCCTAGGCCAGGCCCTGACCGCCAGCCGGGCGACCCCGGCATCGGCGCTTCGCCAGGACTAGGGCCGACCGTAGCCGCCACCGCCCGGCGTCTTAATCACGATCCGGTCGCCGGGTTTCAGTTCGACCTGGTCGGTGCCCCGCATCGCCTCGATCCGGCCATCGGCGCGCTCGACATGCTGAGCGCCCGCCATGCCGTCCCCGCCGCCCGCCAGGCCGAAGGGGGCGATGGTCCGGCGTGAGGCGACCAGCGTGGCGGTCATCGGCTCCAGCGCGGTGATCGCCCGGATCACGCCGTCGCCGCCGCGATGCCGTCCTTCGCCGCCCGAGCCCCGGCGGATGGCGAAGCGGTCGAGGCGGACGGGGTAGCGGAACTCCAGGATCTCGGGATCGGTGATCCGGGTGTTCGTCATATGGGTGTGCACCGCCGAGGCGCCCTCGAAGCCGGGCCCGGCACCCGCGCCGCCGCAGATCGTCTCGTAATATTGATGCCGGACATTGCCGAACAGGAAGTTGTTCATCGTGCCCTGCGCTGCGGCGGACGCACCCAGTGCCCCCAGCAGGGCGTTGCACACCGCCTGGCTGACCTCGGTATTCCCGGCCACCACCGCGCTGCCGGGTGGGGGAGAGAGGAACGACCCTTCCGGAATGACGATGGTAAGGGGGGCCAGGCAGCCCTCGTTGAGCGGCAGGTCTTCGCCCACCAGACAGCGAAAGGCATAGAGCACCACCGCGCGTGTGACGGCGGGGGGCGCGTTGAAATTGCCTGCGCTGGCCGGGCCGGTGCCGGTGAAGTCGATCGTCGCGGCCCGCGCGGCCCGGTCGATCGTGACCCTGACCTTCAACGGCGTGCCGTCGTCCATCGCATAGTCGAACGCGCCGTCCGACAGGTCGCTGAGCACGCGGCGGATGCTTTCCTCCGCATGTGCCATGACATGGCCCATATAGGCGCTGACCATCGGCCAGCCCTGGGCCGCGACCATCTCATCCAGTTCGGCGATGCCGGTCGCATTGGCGGCGAGCTGCGCCCTGATATCGGCGACATTGGTGTCCGGACTGCGTGCCGGATGGCGCGCCTCGCCCAGCAGACGGCGAAACGCTTCCTCGCGAAATTCGCCGCCGTCGACCAGCAGGAAATCGTCGATCACGACGCCTTCGTCCTCCAGCGTCCGGGAGTTGGGTGGCGTCGATCCCGGCGTCAGCCCGCCGATATCGGCATGATGGCCGCGATTGGCGACGAAGAAGCGAATGGCTCCGTCCTCGCCGAAGACCGGCGCAATGACCGTGACATCGGGCAGGTGGGTGCCGCCGTTGAAGGGATTGTTGAGTGCCACGACATCGCCGGGCTTCATGCTCCCGCCCCGGCTCGACAGCACCGCGCGCACGCTCTCTCCCATTGCGCCAAGATGCACGGGCACGTGCGGCGCATTGGCGATCAGATGCCCCGATGCGTCGAACAGCGCGCAGGAAAAGTCCAACCGCTCCTTCATGTTGACGCTGACAGAGGTATTGCGCAGCACCACGCCCATCCGCTCGGCGATGCCCATGAACTGGGTGTTGAACAGCTCCAGCCGGACGGGATCGACCACCGCCGGATCGGGCAAGGTCCGTCGGCTGGCGCCGTCATGGGTCAGCAGCAATTCGCCGCTCTGGCCGACCTCCAGCGTCCAGCCGGGCTCGACCATGGTCGTCGCGATCGCCTCGCGGATCAGGGCGGGGCCGGTGATGCGGTCGCCGGGGCGCAGATGATCGCGGTCATGGATCGGCGTCGGGTGCTCCGCGCCGCCGGTCCAGACGGCGACGGTGGCCAGCGGCGGCGGCAACGGGCCGTCACGCGGGGGCAGGGGCGGGGGAGCCACCGGCTCGCCGGACAGGATCGCCTCCACGACCAGCGTTTCGATCACGATGTCTCGCTCGGGACTGACGAAGCCGAAGCGGGCGCGATGGGCCTGCTCGAACGCGGCGCGCATCGTCGCGGCATCGGCCAGCGTGACGCCCAATGCCGTATCGGTGCCCGAATAGCGCAGATTGACGGTCACGACCCGGCTGGCGTCCCCGCCGACCTCCGCCGCCGCCGCATCGCCCAGTTCCGCCGCCAAGTCATCGAGCGGCGCGCCCAATGGCTGCTCGACCGAGCGTTGCCGGATCGCGACCCGATCCGCCAGCCCCATGCCATAAGCCGACAGCACGCCCGCCAGCGGATGGATCAGCACCCGGCTCATCCCCAGCATCTCGGCGATGCGGCAGGCATGCTGGCCGCCCGCGCCGCCGAAACACTGAAGCGCGAAGTCAGTGACATCCTCACCCCGCTCCAGCGCGACGCGCTTGATCGCCGCCGCCATATGCGCGACCGCGACCTCCAGAAAGCCTTCGGCGACCCGGCGGGGATCGTCCATGCCGGTCGTCGCGGCCAGTTCGGCGAACCCGCGCGCCGAAGCCTCGGCGTCCAGCGGCTGATCGCCATTCGGACCGAACAGGGCGGGGAAATGGGCGGGCTGGATCTTGCCGACCAGGACATTGGCATCGGTCACGGTCAGGGGGCCGCCGCGTCGATAGCAAGTGGGGCCGGGATTGGCCCCGGCGCTGTCCGGCCCGACCCGGAAGCGCGCGCCGTCATAATGCAGGATCGACCCGCCGCCCGCCGCGACCGTGTCGATCGCCATCATCGGCACGCGCATCTCGACCCCGGCGATCTCGGCGTCCAGTACCCGCTCGAACCGTCCGGCATAGAGGGCGACGTCGGTCGATGTGCCGCCCATGTCGAAGCCGATCACCCGGCCGATCCCCGCCGCTTCCGCCGTCCGCGCCGCCGCAACGACGCCGCCCGCCGGGCCGGACAGGATCGCGTCCTTGCCTTGAAAGACCGAGGCCTCCGCCAGCCCGCCGTTCGACTGCATGAAATGGAGCGGTACGCCGTCCAGCGCGCCGGCGACGCGATCGACATAGCGACGCAGGACGGGGGACAGATAGGCATCGACCACGCTCGTCCGCCCGCGCGCGACCAGGCCGATCAGCGGGCTGACCGCATGGCTGGCCGAAACCTGTACGAAGCCGGCGGCCCGTGCGAGGGCGGCGACACGCTCTTCGACGGCGGGATGCGCCCAGGCATGGGTGAGCGCGATGGCGACCGCCTCATAGCCCTCGGCGCGCTTGGCGGAGAACATCGCGGCGACCTCCGCTTCGTTCAGCGGCGTCACCTCGCCACCGTCCCGGTCGATCCGACCATCGATCTCGACCACGCCGTCGTAAAGCGGTTCGGGCAGGCGGATGGCGAGGTCGAAGAGACGGGGACGCGCCTGGTTGCCGATGGTGAGCAGGTCGGCAAAGCCGCGATCGACGACCAGCAGCGTGCGGGTGCCCTTGCGCTCCAGCAGGGCGTTGGTCGCGACGGTGGTGCCCATCTTGACCTCGGCGATGAGCGCGCCGGGCAGCAGGTCGCCGTCGGACAGGCCCAGCAGTTGGCGGATGCCCGCCACCGCCGCATCGGCATAGCGTTCCGGGTTTTCGCTCAGCAATTTGGTGGTGGTCAGCGTGCCGTCCGGGGCTCGCGCGACGATGTCGGTAAAGGTCCCGCCACGATCGACCCAGAATGACCAGCGCGCCATCGCCAACACCTTGCCCATAAATTATCGATGAATCGTCGCTATCATATTGACAGCGTGATTGGCCAGAGCGATCCTCGCCGCATGTGGGAGGCTGTATGACGACTGGCAGGCGGGCAATCGTTTCCTCGGCGCATCTGGCCGATGGCTCTGCGCCCGCTTTGTCGGAGCTGGAGTTCAGCCTGACCCTCGCGGCGGCGGCCTATCAGCGCTGGATGACGCGCTGTGCCGCCGCGACCGGACTGTCGCTGACGCCGATCGAGGTGTTGATCCTCCACACCGTCCGCCACCGCGACCGGCCCAAGCGGATCGCCGATATCGCGCTGGTCCTGGATATCGAGGACACGCACCTCGTCACCTATGCCGTGCGCAAGCTGGAAAAGGCCGGGCTGATCGCGACCCGGCGAGAGGGCAAGGAAAAGCTGCTCGTCGCGACCGAGGCGGGGCGTGATTTCTGCGCGGGCTATCGCGACATTCGCGAGCGTATCCTGTCCAGGGCGGTCGAGGCCGACGGGCCCGACGCGGCCGCTTTGTCGGAGGCCGCCGACCTGCTGCGCCGCCTGTCGGGCCAGTATAACCAGGCGGCGCGTGCCGCCGCGACGCTGTAGGGCGGGGCGGCCATGCTGGTCCTGTCGGGCATCGCGATCATCATCATCGGCTTCGCGCTGGGGGTGAACCCCTTGCTGGTCGTGACGGTCGCGGCCTTTGCCAGTGCGGCGGCGGCGGGGTTCGGGCCGGTCGAGGTGATCGCGATGATCGGCAAGGCCTTCGTATCGAGCCGGTTCATGGCGGTCGCCTGGCTCGCGCTGCCGACGATCGGATTGCTGGAGCGGGCCGGGTTGCGGGAGCGGGCGCGCGACGTCGTGCGGCGTCTGCGCGGGGCGACGACGGGGCGGGTGTTGCTGGGCTATATGATGCTTCGTCAGATCACCGCCGCGCTGGGGCTGACCTCGCTGGGCGGGCATGTCCAGATGGTCCGCCCGATCATAGCCCCGATGGCCGAAGGCGCGGAGGAGCGGGATGAGGCGAGCCCGCTCGACCCAGAGACGCGCGACCATATCCGCGCTCATGCCGCCGCCGTCGACAATATCGGGGTGTTCTTCGGTGAGGATGTGTTCATCGCGGTCGGATCGATCCTGCTGATCCGCTCCATATTGGAGCAGGAGGGGATCATCGTCGCGCCGCTGCATGTCGCGCTCTGGGCGATCCCGACCGCGATGGCCGCGCTGCTGATCCATGGCGCGCGCTTGCTGATGCTCGACCGGCGGCTGAAGGCGCGTCGCGGGTGATCGGGCTCGACGCGCTGGGGATCGCAGCGGCGGCGCTGCCCGCGACGGTGGCGATCCATCATGCGCTGGATCGCAGAGAGGCGACGCGGTGGCGTAATGTCGGCTTCTGGGGCGTGTTCGCGATCCTGCTCGGCGCGGGGCCCTGGTTGCCCGATCTGTTGAACGGGTGTCTGGTGCTGGCAATGGTCGGACTGGCGACATGGGGCCTGCGCCCGTCGCCGGTGGTGAGCAGCGATCGACCTTCGTCCGTTCGCGGAGGTCCATGGCTTTTCGTCCCCGCGCTCGCCTTGCCCGCCGTGACGCTGGCGGGGACGTTGCTGGTGCCGGATGGCCGGATCGCCGGGGTGGCGCTGATCGATCCCAAGCAGGTGTCTTTGGTCGCGTTGGCGCTCGGGGCGTTGTTCGCCCTGCTGCTCGCGATCCGGCTGACCAGGCCGCCCGCGACCGCCCCCGCGGCGGAGTCCCGGCGGCTGTCGGATGCGGTGGGCTGGGCGATGATCCTGCCCCAGATGCTGGCGGCGCTGGGCGGGGTGTTCGCGATGGCGGGGGTCGGCAAGGTGGTCGCCGACGGCGTGACCAGCGTCATCGCGCTCGACACGCCGCTGACCGCGACCATCGCCTATTGCGTCGGCATGGCGCTGTTCACCATGGTGATGGGCAATGCCTTCGCCGCATTCCCGATCATGACGGCGGGGATCGGTTTGCCGATCGTCATCCACCGTTTCGGGGGCGACCCCGCCGCCGTCGCGGCGCTCGGCATGTTGTCGGGATTCTGCGGGACGCTGATGACGCCGATGGCGGCGAACTTCAACATCGTGCCCGCCGCGATCCTGGAGCTTCGCGACCGGTTCGGGGTGATCCGTGTGCAATGGCCGACTGCCCTGCTGCTCCTCGTCTTCAACATCGCGGTGCTGGCCGCCTGCGGCTTTTCCGGAAGGATATCATGACCCCCGAACTCGCCGCCCGTTTCGCGCGCATCGCGCTGGGCCATGTGACGCGCGAATATCCGCACAAGGCGGATCATGTCTATGTCGGCGACGACGATCTCTATAGCCCGCTTCGCATTCATCCGATCTTCTATGGCAGCTATGACTGGCATAGCTGTGTCCATGGCTATTGGCTGCTCACGCGGATACGCCGCCTCTATCCCGATATCGCCGAAGTCGGTGCGATCGATGCGTTGTTCGCCGATTCCCTGACGCCGGAGAAGGTCGAGGCCGAACGCGCCTATCTGGATCGGCCGGACTCGCGGGGGTTCGAGCGGCCCTATGGCTGGGCCTGGCTGCTGATGCTGGCCAGCGAACTGGCCGTGGCGGACTGCCCCCATGCCGCGACGCTTCGCCCCTTGGCGGAGGCCTTCGCCGCGCGGTGGCGGGACTATCTGCCGGTGCTGACCTATCCGGTGCGGGTCGGCACCCATGCCAATACCGCCTTCGCGCTGGTGCTGATCGACCGCTATGCTCGGGTGATGGGGGATGAGGGCCTGCGAAGCCTGATGACCGCGCGCGCCAAGGCCTGGTTTGGGGAAGACCGCGCCGCCCAGGCCTGGGAGCCGAGCGGGCAGGACTTTCTTTCCCCGGTCCTGATCGAGGCGATGGCGATGCAGCGGTTGTTGCCGCCGGGGGACTTCGCCACCTGGTTCTCCGATTTCCTGCCCGGTCTGACCGACGGACAACCCGAAACACTGTTCACCCCCGCGCGGGTCAGCGACCGGAGCGACGGGCAGATCGCCCATCTCGACGGCCTGAACCTCAGCCGCGCCTGGGCGATGCGGAGCCTTGGGCCCGCGTTATCAGGGCCCGCCGCGACGCTGCTGGACGATTGCGCCGCCCGCCATATCGACGCCGCGCTCGATGCGGTGGCGGGGGATTATATGGGCGAGCATTGGCTGGCGAGCTTCGCCACGCTCGCGATGACCGGATTGGACTGACGACGTAGCGGTCGACCCTTATGGGAACCCCGCGCCGCCATGCGCGCCGACGGCGGTGCCGGTCGAATAGGTGGTTTCGCCCGATGCCAGCGTGACGAACAATGCGGCCAGTTCGGCGGGCTGTCCGGCACGGCCAAGCGGGGTGTCCTGCCCGAACTCGTGCATCTTGCCGGGAAGCTGCCCGCCCGCGACCTGAAGCGGGGTCCAGATCGGGCCGGGGGAGACGGCGTTCACCCTTATGCCCTTCTTCGCGAGTTGCTTGGCCATGCCGCGCGTCAGGTTCTGGATCGCCGCCTTGGTCGAGGCATAGTCGATCAGATCCTCGCCCGGATCATAGGAATTCTGCGAGATGGTGTTGATGATGACCGACCCCGGCGGCATCGACGGGATCGCCGCCTTGGAAAAGCGGAACACATGGAACACGTTGGTTTCGTAGGTACGGACGAACTGCTCGTCGCTGATTTCCGAAATATCCGCCTTGGACTGTTGATAGGCGGCATTGTTGACCAGCAGATCGAGCCCGCCGAGCTGCGCGATCGCCTTGCGGACCGTGTCTTCGCACGCCTTCTGCGTCCGGATGTCGGCGGGCAGCAGGACCGCCTTGCGCCCCGCCTGACGGATCAGGTCGGCGACTTCCCGAGCATCGGGCTCCTCGCTGGGGTGGTAGTTGATCGCGACGTCCGTCCCCTCGCGTGCGAAGGCGATGGCGGCGGCACGGCCGATGCCGCTGTCGCCGCCGGTCAGCAGCGCCTTGCGACCGGTCAGCTTGCCCGATCCGCGATAGCTGGTTTCGCCATGGTCGGGCCGGGGCGTCATCTTGCTGGCCAGGGCGGGCCAGGGCTGGCGCTGTTCGGGGAAAGGCGTGCGGGTATAGGCGTTGCGGGGATCGCGAAGGCTGGGGGTGGTCCCTTGGGCCGCGCCACCGGCTTGCGCGATCGCGGCGCCCGGGCTGGCGGCTGCGGCCAGCCCGAGGGCGGCACCGCCAAGCACGCTGCGGCGGGAGGTATCGACGTCGCTCATGTCATGTCCCCTGTTGGGAAAAATGGAGGTCAGGCGGCGACTTCGCCCTCTTCGCCGCCATCCCAATAGCGGATGCGCTCGGCATGGACCTGGATCATCATCACGCCCGGCGTATCGATCCCGTCGGGAAAGTAGCGGTCCAGGTCCTTGGTCCAATGCTCCTCGAACCGCGCCCGGTCCTGGATCAGCGCGGCGCGCCCCTCGATCGCGATGAACAGCGGCGGGCCGCCCAGCATCCCGACCGCGCCGGTATAGCAGAGCATCACTTCGGGATGTGCCCGGATCTCGGCGATCTTGCGCGACTGTTCATAGGCGAAGAAATAGCTGTCGCCGTCAAAGTCGACATCGCCATTGTTGCTCATGGGGCGAGCCGTGATCCCGCCGGTCGCGGAGTGGGTGCCGAGCATCGCGAAGTCTAGCTTCGCCATCTTCTTGGACAGGTCCGATCGCGTCCATTGCGCCATGCGCTTGTTCTCCTGTCGGTGATGTCGAGCATGGCGAAGTGCCAACCCCATGAATCTCCGATGGAACTGCAACGGGCGGATGCGGCGATGGTTCATTTGCGATCGGTCGGAGGAACCGTGCGACTGTCATGCCGTTTGCCCGTCATGATGGATGGGCCCAGTAGCATCGGTGATATCCTGTCCACGCTGGACGATCTGGCGGACGATCATGACCGCGTCTCGCTGGGCGATGTCCTCGAAGCGTTCGGGAACCGATCGTTCGGGCCGTTCCTGTTGCTGCCCGCACTGATCGACATCTCGCCGGTCGGTTCGATCCCCGGTTTGCCGTCCCTATTGGCGGTCGTCATCATCCTGGTCGCGGTGCAACTGGCGTTCGGGCGGCGGCATTTGTGGTTGCCCGAGTTCCTGAAGCGGCGCTCCGTCGCCAGCGACAAGGTGCGCAAGGCGGTGAAGAAGGCGCACAAGCCCGCCGCCTGGGCCGACCGCTGGTTTCACGGTCGGCTTCCGGCGCTGACCCATGGGCCGTTCCCGCGCATCGCGGCGGTCGCCTGCATCATCCTGGCGCTGACCGTGCCGCCGCTGGAGCTGCTGCCGCTCGCCACCACCGCGCCGATGGCGGCGATTGCCACCTTCGGCCTGGCGTTGATGGTGCGCGACGGACTGGTGATGATCGTCGCGCTTGCCCTGGCGGTCGGCGCGGTGGCGGTCGGGATCGGGTTGGCCGTCAGCAAATTATAGGCGGCCCTTCACGGGATCAGGCGATCACGGGGACGGAGCGACCTGCTTTGGCTTGACATACCGGTCGAGCCAGTCGGTCATCTGCCACAACGTCTCTTCGGTCGATTCCAGCGCGCGATAGCCGTGCGGTTCGTTGGGCAGAACGACATAGCGCACCGTCGCGCCATTGCCCTTCAACGCGGCATACATGCGCTCCGACTGGATGGGGAAGGTGCCGCTATTGTCGTCGGCCCCGCCATGGATCAGCAGAATGGGCGCCTTGATCCGGTCGGCATAGGTGAAGGGGCTCATCTTCGTATAGGTGTCGGTCGCCTGCCAATAGGTGCGCTGCTCCGCCTGGAAGCCGAAGGGGGTAAGGGTGCGGTTATAGGCCCCCGACCGCGCGATCCCCGCCCGGAACAGGTCGGTATGCGCCAGCAGATTGGCGGTCATGAACGCGCCGTAACTATGGCCGCCCACCGCGATGCGGCTCCGGTCGGCGACGCCCAGCTTGACCACCGCGTCGACGGCGGCCTGCGCATCCTCCTGAAGCTGTTTGACATAGGTGTCGTTCGCCTCCGCCCCGCCTTCGCCGATGATCGGCATCGCCGGGTCGTCGAGCACGGCATAGCCCTGGGTCAGCAGGAACAAATGGCTGATCCCGCGCGGACGGACGAAGCGGTTGCCCTGATCCACCGTCTGGCCCGCGACCTTCGCGTCGGTATATTCCGCCGGATAGGCCCAGAGCAGCGTCGGCAGCGGCCCGTCCCGCTTCGCATCATAGCCCGCAGGCAGATAAAGCGATCCCGACAACGGCAGGCCATCGGCGCGGTTATAGGTGATGGTCCGCTGCGTCACGCCTGCGAACACCGGGGCGGGATCGGCGAAATTCGTGACCGGCTTGGCGCCGCCGCCCCTGATGCTGCGGATCATGTAATTGGGGGGCAGCTTGGCGCTTTCGCGGCGGGTCAGGATGCGGCCCGATGTGTCGTCGAGCAGCGCGACCACGTTTTCGTAATAGGGCGGTTTGGCGCTCCACAGCCGCTTCTGTTCGCCGCCGATCAAGGGCAGGGTGGCAAGGAAGGGGAAGGCGCCCGCTTTGGTCGCGCCTTCGCCGGTGACATAGACGCCGTCATGCTTCGGGGTGAAGCGCATCACGCGCTTGCCCGCCCCATTCTCCTCCAGCATCGGGCGGCCCGGATCACCATATTGGTCCTGATAATTGCGGGTCAGCACGAGGCGCGCCTCGCCCGGTCGGCCCGGCGCGATCGCCAGCCGATGTTCGGTCCGCGAACGCCATTCGCGGTCGACCACCAGCGCGAAGCCGTCGTCGCCCCACCATGTCGCGGCATAGCGGGCGGGCATCCGCGCCAGTTCGACCGGCTCGGCGGTGAAGGGCGCGGCCTGCATCATCAGACTGTCGTGATAGGCGATCCTGACACGGGGATTGCCACCATCCAGCGCCTCCGCCCAGACCAGGGTCGCAGGCGCGTCGGCGCGCCATTCGGCCTCGCGCGGACCCTTGACCGTCGCGTCGAAATCGACCGGCAGGTCATCGGCGAGCGGCCGGTCGACCAGCGTCTTCACCGCCTGTCCGTCGATGGTCGATACCGCGATCTCGGTCGGGAAGAAGCGCGCGGGCAGCAGATAGGAATAGGGTCGCTTGAGCCGCTCGGTCAGCAGATAACGGCCATCGGGCGACACGCTGACGTCGGTGATCAGGCCGGGCGTGCCGATCGGGCGGGCGGTGCCGTCCAGATCGATCCGAACGAGCTGGCCGGTGAAATAATAGTCGAACAGCGCCTCGTCATGCGCATTGCCCAGCAGATCCTCATAGGTCCGCGCGGCGGAGCGGCGGCCGCTGCTTTCCTGCACGATCGGGCCGGTCGGCGTGGTACCGGCGACCGGCGGCGCGCCCCGGTTCGCGACCACGGTATAGGCGATCAGCGACCGGCTGTCGGGTGTCCAGACGAAAGGCGTGCCGAACGTGCCGTTGAGCCCCGTGGCGACGGCGCGGGCGCGACCGTCGCGTTCGGCGATCCAGAGCGACAGACCATCGGGCGCTTGCGCGTAGAAAGCCAGACGACTTCCGTCCGGCGACCAGTCCGGCGCGGCGAAGCGGGTGCCTGCGGGCAACTTGACCTCCACCGTTCGCCCGGTACCGACATCCTTGAAGCTCAGCGCATTGAGCCACTGGACGCGGACCTCCGCCTGGCCGTTGGTCGCGGGATCGATGCGATAGCCCCCGAGGCGCAGGATGGGCTTGGACAGATTGGCGATGGAGGGCAGGCTCTCGCGCCCCAATATCGCCAGCGTGCGGTGATCGGGGCTGACCGCGACGGCGGGGGTAGGGGGCGTTTCCAGTGCCTTCGCGATCGCATCCGGCGCGCGGTGATAGCCCGTGCCCGGCGTCTGGGCATGGGCGGTGGTGGCCAGAAGGACGGCCACCAGACAAACTCCGACGCGCATTGGGAACCCCTTGTTTTACTATGCGAAGGGGTGTGGCACGTCAGGCCCTATCGCCGCAAGGCCGCCGCCAGCGTCAGCCCCGCCGTCAGTTGCAACAGCCCATAGGCGCGTCGGCGCAAGGGGTGACCGGAAAAGGGGCGGACCAGCGCGTCCACCGCCCCGACCTCCGAGCGCCAGAGGTCGACATGCCGCGCCGGCTGCAAGAGGCCCAGCATCCCGTCGCCGATCATGAAGACGGCGGCCATTTCGGCTGCGCGGCGGATGCCGATCCCGGTCGAGCTTGGTTCGGTCATATCCATTCTCCAAAGCCCTTCAACGCCTTGGCGTCGCGATCGTCGCAAAATCGGGAACGCTTGGTGTGCATGGCTCGTCTGTTCGGTCGGCTCGATAAGTCTGACGAAGATAGTCGGCTTTACAGGTCGGGCCTTATCCGGCCTTATGCGCGGGTACCGGGCGGCTGACGGCGAATGTCGCTACCTGGACCGAATTCAAGGAGTGGAACGAATGGCTTCCGAGATCGAAGAACGGCAAGGCCCTAACGCCGGGGAATGCCCGGTCGCACATGGCGGCGGTGGCAGCGGCGGGGCCGGTAAGCGCGGTGGTCGCGGCGGCCATGGCAACAAGGACTGGTGGCCGGAACGGCTCCGTCTGGAGGGGCTGAACCAGCATAACCCGCGCTCCAACCCGCTGGGCGAGAATTTCAACTATGCCGAGGCGTTCGCCGAACTCGATCTCGACGCGCTGATCGCCGATCTGCACGCGCTGATGACCGACAGCCAGGATTGGTGGCCAGCGGACTTCGGCCATTATGGAGGCCTGTTCATCCGCATGGCGTGGCACTCGGCCGGCACCTATCGCACCACCGACGGGCGCGGTGGGGCCGGCGGCGGGCAGCAGCGTTTCGCCCCGCTCAATAGCTGGCCGGACAACGCCAATCTCGACAAGGCGCGGCGTCTGTTGTGGCCGATCAAGCAGAAATACGGTGCGAAGATCAGCTGGGCCGATCTTTACGTCCTGACCGGCAATGTCGCGCTGGAATCCATGGGCCTCAAGACCTTCGGTTTCGCGGGCGGCCGCGCCGACACCTGGGAGCCGGAAGAACTCTATTGGGGGCCCGAGGGAAGCTGGCTGGGCGACGAGCGCTATTCGGGCGAGCGTCAGCTTCACCCGGCGCTGGGTGCGGTCCAGATGGGCCTCATCTATGTCAATCCGGAGGGGCCGAACAGCAATCCCGATCCGGTCGCCTCGGCGCACGACATCCGCATGACCTTCGCGCGGATGGCGATGAACGATGAGGAGACGGTCGCGCTCAACGCCGGTGGTCACACCTTCGGCAAGACGCATGGCGCGGGCGATCCGTCCTTCATCGGTCCCGAGCCGGAAGGCGCGGTGATCGAGGATCAGGGTCTCGGCTGGCGGTCCAAACATGCCAGCGGTTCGGGCGGCGACGCCATCACCTCGGGCCTGGAAGTGACGTGGAGCCAGACGCCGACGCGCTGGTCGAACAACTATTTCCGCAACCTGTTCGAATATGAGGACCAGTTCGAGCTGGTGAAGAGCCCGGCGGGCGCCTGGCAGTGGGAGGCCAAGTCCGCCCCCGCCGACGTACCGCATCCGCACGACCCGTCGAAGAAGCAGCATCCGCGCATGCTGACCTCCGACCTCGCGATGATCAAGGATCCGGAATATCGCAAGATTTCCGAGCGCTTCTACAAGGACCCGGACTATTTCGCCGAGACCTTCGCGCGCGCCTGGTTCAAGCTGACGCACCGCGACATGGGTCCGGTCGAGGGCTATCTCGGGCCGCTCGTGCCGCAGGAGCCGTTGCTTTGGCAGGACCGCGTCGACCCGCTGGATCATCCGGTGGTCGATGAGGCCGATATCGCGTCGCTGAAGGCGAAGATCCTGGATTCGGGCCTGTCGGTTCCCGCGCTGGTCGGTGCGGCCTGGGCTTCGGCCTCGACCTATCGCCGGTCGGACAAGCGCGGCGGCTCGAACGGTGGCCGCGTGCGGCTTGCTCCCCAGAAGGACTGGGAGGTCAACAACCCGGCCCAGCTGGCGGAGGTGCTGGCGAAACTGGAAGCGATCCAGGGCGCGTTCAACGCCTCGGCGACCGGCGGCAAGAAGGTGTCGATGGCCGACCTGATCGTGCTGGGCGGTTGCGCGGCGGTCGAGAAGGCGGCGAAGGATGGCGGGGTCGAGGTGACCGTGCCCTTCACGCCGGGCCGGATGGACGCGCGTGAGGACCAGACGGATGTCGAGTCCTTCGCGGTGCTGGAGCCGTTGGCGGACGGCTTCCGCAACTATCGCCAGGGGCCGCAATTCATGGTGCCGGAGGAAGCGCTGGTCGATCGTGCCCAGTTGCTCGACCTCAGCGGGCCGGAAATGACGGTGCTGGTCGGTGGCCTGCGCGTGTTGGGCGCCAATGCGGTCGGCGTGGCGGATGGCGTGTTCACCGATCGGGTGGGCACCTTGTCGAACGACTTCTTCGTCAACCTGCTCGACATGAACACCGAGTGGGAGCCGACCGACAACGACAATCGCTTCGCGGGACGCGACCGTCGGACCAAGGAGCACACCAAGTCGGCGACCCGCGTCGACCTGATCTTCGGATCGCATTCGGAACTGCGCGCATTGGCCGAGGCCTATGCCTGCTCCGACTCGAACGGACCGTTCGTGCGCGATTTCGTGAAGGCGTGGGACAAGGTGATGAACGCCGGTCGCATGGACATCTGATCCATCCGACCTTCGTGACGGAAGAGGGGGCGTACCGCGATGGTGCGGCCCCTTTTTCATGCCCTCTGGCCGCGATGCTATGCCCAAGACCTTGTTCTCAAACGGTTAAAACCAAATCCCTATCGGGCAGATAGAAATTGTTGATCCGAAGCCGGCCGATCGCGCGGTAAGGTCGGACAAGCCCGCTGCTCGGCAATAGGCGGGTCAGAACAAGGATTTCAGGGAATGATACAGGGCCGCACCATCGCCCTTCTCGGGGTTTCGCTCCTCTCGCTGGTCGCGCAGACCGCCTATGCGCAGACCGCCACCTCTTCGCCCACGCAGCAGGGCCAGGCGGAGGATCAGGCCGCACAGACCGCGCCGACCGCCGGGGCCGCGACGACGGGCGACGAGGGCAACGACATCATCGTCACCGGCACGCGCACCGAAGGCCGCACCCGGCTGGACAGCGTATCGCCGGTCGACGTGCTGAGCGGCGCCAGCCTTCAGCGACAGGGGACCACCGAACTCGCCTCCGCTCTGGCGGCGGTCGCTCCCTCGATCGACTTCCCGCGCCCTTCGGCGAACGACGCGACCGACGCGATCCGCCCCGCGACGCTGCGTGGCTTGTCACCCGACCAGACGCTGGTCCTGATCAACGGCATTCGCGGCCACAGCTCGGCCAATCTCAACACCAACGGTACGGTCGGGCGCGGTTCGGCGGCGGTCGATCTCAACACCGTGCCCACCGTCGCGCTCGACCGGATCGAGGTGCTGCGCGACGGGGCGTCGGCGCAATATGGCTCGGACGCGATCGCGGGCGTGGTCAACCTGCGTCTGCGCGAAGCCCGCTCGGGCGGCGGCGCGTCGGTGACCTATGGCTTCTACAACACCCAGGTGGATACCGCCGCCAACAGCCGCCACGTCAATGGCGAGCCGGTCGTCACCGCATCGGCCTGGCAGGGCATCGGTTTCGGCAGCGACGGCTTCATCACCGTCTCGGGCGAATATACCAAGCGCCAGCCGACCAACCGCGCCGATATCGATCGCCGCGTCACCCCCAACCGCATCACCGGCCGCTATGGCGATCCCGAGGTCGAGCAGTTCACCGGCTTCGTCAATGCGGGCACCTCGCTGACCGATAATCTCAGCCTCTATGCGTTCGGCGGCTATCAGGATCGCGACACGCGCGGCGCGGCCTTCCCGCGCAACGCCAATGCCTCGACGACGCTGGCGGGCTATCCCAACGGCTTCCTGCCGATCATCAACACCAAGACCAAGGATATCAATTCCGCGGTCGGGCTGCGGGGTGATTTCGGCGGCTATAATGTCGATCTGTCGTTCAGCTATGGCCGCAACACGGTCGATTTCCGGACGCTCAATTCGGCCAATTACGCCTATGGCGCGGCGACTCCGACAAATTTCTATGACGGCCAGGTCGCCTATGACCAATATGTCGCCGGACTGGACGTCACGCGCAAGTTCGACGTGTTCCAGTCGCTCAACGTCGCCTTCGGCGTCGAAGGACGGCGCGAGGGGTACAAGATCTCGCCGGGCGAGCAGGCCTCCTACGGTTATCCGACAACCGGCGCGGTGGCGGGCGCATCGCCGGGCGCGCAGGGCTTTGGCGGGTTCAGCCCGGCCAACGCGACCAAGCGCGACCGTCACAGCGGCAGCATCTATCTGGATGTCGAGGCGCAGGTCACCGACAAGCTGCTTATCGGCCTGGCCGGGCGAGGCGAGGATTATTCGGACTTCGGATTGACCGCGACGGGCAAGGTCTCGGCGCGCTATGACGTGACCGACTGGTTCGCGTTGCGCGGCACCGCCTCGACCGGCTTCCGCGCGCCGTCGCTGCAACAGCAATATTTCACCCAGATCGCCTCGGTCGTGACCAATGGCGTGCCGATCCTGACCGGCACTTTCCCTTCGGTCAGCGTGGTCGGCACGGCGCTGGGCGGCCTGCCGCTGGAGCCGGAAAAGTCGACCAACCTGTCGGTGGGCACGGTGATCCGGGCGGGGGGCTTCGACCTGACGATCGATGCCTATCGTATCCATATCCGCAACCAGATCGGCCTGTCGGAGAATATCACGACGTCGAACAGCCAGTCGGCGGCGGTCAATGCCGAGATCGCGCGCCTGCTGGCCCAGACCAACACCGGCGCGACGGCGGCGCGCTTCTTCATCAATGGTCTGGCCAGCACCACCAAGGGCATCGACGTGGTCGCGCATTATCGCCTCCGCACCGAAAGCGTAGGGAGCTTCGACTTCACGCTGGCGGGTAACGTCAACACGATCGAGGTGACGCGCGTGCCCACCTCGACCGCGACGCTGAACCCCGCGCCGACGCTGTTCGCGCGCAGCCGCATCCTGACGCTGGAGGAAGGAACGCCGGGCGAGAAGGTCACCGGCACGATCGACTGGTCGCTGGACCAGCTGGGCGCGCTGGCCCGCGTGACCTATTATGGCAACGTCAACCAGCCGGGCACGACGCCCGCCGCCGACGTGCTGACGGGCAACCGGGCGATCACCGACCTGGAACTCCGCTATACCGCGCGGAAGGGCGCGCAGATCGGGCTGGGCGTCAGCAACCTGTTCGACGTCTATCCGCGCGCGACGCCGATCGCGAACAACTCGACCGGCGTGCTGGGCTTCCCCTATTTCTCGCCCTTCGGGTTCAGCGGGCGCTACGTCTATGCGCGGGCCGGCCTGAACTGGTAAGGCGGGCCTGAGCGGGGGAAGGGGGGCGACCCGTCAGTCGTCCCCTTCCTCCATCTCACGGTCGATCTCATCCATGAAGTCACGTGCGGCCTCGCGGTCGGCCTCGTCCTCGAAGGCGTCTTCCAGATCGGGCGCGGCGCCCAGCATATAGGCGAGGCACCACAGGGCGAAGCGACGCCCGCTATCGCGCTCCAGCCCGAATTGCAGCCGCAACCGCTCGATACCGGCGGTAAGCTGTTCGGGCGTGAGGTCGGCAATCTCTTCGGTGCCGAAGAAGCGGACGAGCAACTGATCGAAATCCATGCCGCCTGATAGCCGAAATGGGCCCCGCTCCCAAGGGGCCCGGTGCGGCGACGCTTAACGAAAGCTGGTCGCGCGGCGCACCATGGCGTCGACCGGGACGTCGTGCAGCACCCGGTACCGCGCCTCGACCAGACTGAACAGGCCGAAGCCCAGCAATCCGGCCCCGACGATCAGGTCGAAGGGGTTGGTCAGCCAGGACAGGACATGCGCCATGCCCCCGGCTTCGCGCGCCTGTTCCTCCAGGCCCGCCTTCACCAGCAGGAAGCCGCTGATGAGGAAGACGAGGCCCCGCGCCGCATAACCCGCGCGACCGCTCCACATCACCCAGGCCCGGCGGGCCATGTCCGGCTCCAGATAGCGGAGGAAGGAGCCCTTCGCCGCCTTCACCAACTGAATGACCCCGAGCAGGGCCAGCACCGCCGCGCCGACCAGCACCAGCGCCCAGCCGCCGGGCAGCTTCAGGGCGGTTTCGGTCCCTTGCCGAGTCCCGTCACCCGAAAGCGCGGCTCCGCGCATCAGCTGAACGGCCTGCCAGGCCAGGAACAGATGGACGATCCCGCTGACCCCGGCCCCTGCGCGTTCGGCGATCCCCTTGCGATCCGATCCATGCCGCTCGATGTCGAGCGCCGCGTCCGCCAGCCGCCAGATGCCATAGGCGACCAGCCCCGCCGCCATGACGCCCAGCAGGAACTGGCCGCCGCCCTTGCCCAGATACTCCAACGCGCCGCTAGGGTCCTCCGCGCGTCCCGTGCGCAGGATCAGCACGGCGATGACGATGTAGAGCAGCCCCCGCGTGGCGAAGCCGATCCGCGTCAGGTTGGTCAGGCGTGCGCTCGCGTTCATGGCATCTCCTTCGATTTGCAGGAGACAACCGAAAGAGCGGCGGTCCGTTCCGCCCTGGAAACGGACTGGGCGCGGGGCCTAGCTCCAGTGGCGAACCGGACCCGTATCGACATGGACGAAACCGTCATGCGGATAATAGCCGACACCCCCGGCACGCAGCGCCAGTGCCGCGTCGCGCAGCCGGTTCAGTGGTACGCCCGGAATGGCGATGTCGGTCGCCTTGCCCAGCATATGCTGGCTCTTGCTGGCGACCCCGTGGGAACGGGCGTGCATCGCGCCGTTGGTCTTCGGGCTGCGATAGGCCGACACCAGCCGCAACGGCTTGGTCGGCGCGATGTCCAGACGATCACGCAGGCGGACCAGCAGGTCGAGCAGCTTCGGGTCCATCGTCCGCGTCGCGCCGGTGCGCCAGTCGCGCATCGCATGGTTCAACTCGACGAGGCCATCGGCGCGGTAGCGGCCATCGGCGAAGAAGCACACGTCGCATCGCTCGCGAGTGTTGGCGTTGACGAAGGCGAGACGGCGTTCGGGCGTGCGTGCCGACACGCGTTCCGACAGCGCCGCCATCACCAGCGCGGCCGCGCCACCGCCAATCAGGTCGCGGCGGGAATAAGGGGATTGAGACAAATGCGTTTTCCGGTCGAGGAGGGAAGCCCCTTATTACAACAGGATGGTTGACGACTCCTGACCCCGTTCCGCCCTCTCGTCGCACCATGCCCACCGCTCGCCGGATTGGGGCCCCTTCGGTTGATCGGGAGCCGACGCCGTTTCGGTGCGTTGCTGCTTTCCGGATAAGGGAGTGACCTGTGCAGAAGCGGATGGGGACGTCGTTGGTGCTGGCCATGATGCTGGCAGGATGTAGCGGGCAGGGCACCGCGGATCGGAATGCGAGCGCCCCCGCCAAGGAGCAGGCCGGACCCGCCCAATGGAGCGACAAGACCAGATCGCAGCTGCGCGAGGCGATCGATGCGCGCGCCGCGCACGGGCTCGACCATATGCCCTTCGACGCCAGTGTCAGTGATGACGCCGCCCTGACCACCCAAGCGCTGCGCTATGCGGCGGCGCTGGCGCGCGGAGCGACCGATCCGACCAAGCTCTATGACGTCTATACGGTCCCCCGCCCGTCGCCCGACCTGAAGGCGGGTCTGGCGGCGGCGCTCAAGGCCGGGGATTTGGCCGGCTGGTTGAACGGCCTTGCGCCGCAGGACGCCAATTACAAGAAGCTTTCCGCCGCCTATCTCAAGCTGGTGCGTCAGCCCCAGCCACAGGATAGCGCGACCCCGATCGTCGACAGCGGCGAGGCGATCAAGCCCGGTGCGAACGATCCCCGCCTTCCCGCCATCGCGCGCGAACTTGTCATTCTGGACTATCTGCCCCGCGATATCGCGCCGGGCGCCACCTACACCCCGCAGATGGTTGCCGCCGTTCGGCAGATGCAGGCGGATTACGGCATGAAGCCTGATGGCGTCATCGGTGACGAGGCGCTGGCGATCCTCAATATGTCGGACGCCGACCGCGCGCGCGCAGTGGCGATCGCGATGGAGCGGCTCCGCTGGCTGGAACGCACGCCGCCCGCGACCCGGATCGACGTCAACATTGCGGCGGCGCGGCTGACCTATTGGCGCGACGGCAAGATCGTCGACAGCCGCAAGGTGGTGGTCGGCGAACCCGACACCGAGACGCCGCAGCTCAGCTCGCCCATCTTCCGCCTGGTCGCCAATCCGACCTGGACGGTGCCCCGTTCCATCCAGGAGAAGGAGATCGCCAGGAAGGGCGCGGGGTATCTCAAGGCGAACAACATGGTCTGGAAGGACGGCTGGATCGTCCAGCAGCCCGGCCCCAAGAACTCGCTGGGCCTGGTCAAGTTCGACATGCAGAACGACCACGCCATCTATCTGCACGACACCCCCGCCAAGGTGATGTTCGGCATGGTTCAGCGCCAGCGCAGCCATGGCTGCGTTCGCGTCGACGACGCACTGGGATTCGCGGAGATGCTCGCCAGGGACGAGGGCGTGCTCGATCAGTGGCACCAGGCGCGGCAGACGGGCAAGGAGAGCTTCGTCAAACTGCCGCGCCAGATTCCGGTCCGGCTGCTCTACCAGACCGTGCTGTTCGACGACGACGGTGAGCCGATCGTCCGCAACGACCCCTATGGCTGGGACGATCGCATCGGCTCGGCACTGGGCTTCAAGGCGGGCAAGGCGTTGCGGGTCCAGACCGGCGCGGCCGATGTCGGACCGTAAGGCGTCTCGGGCGGTCTGATCGGCCGAGACGTTCACCGCGTCGCGGCTGGGGCATGGATGGCGGAAGAGGTGACCGCCTCAATATACCCCAGGAATGGCTAAAATGCTCTACTTTTGCTCCGTCTTGTCGAGGCGATACCCCGACTTATACCCCTATGCCGTTTTGCGACCCGGCGATGTGCGGGCAGTATAGCAGATCAGCGGAGGGGGAGCGATTCGTCCGCCACAGAGGCTATGAACGTTCCAGCACATAGCCCCAGCCGCGCTCATTGCTGATCGTCACCTCGCCGCCCAGGCTGCGCAGCCAGCTCCGCAGCCGGCATATCCTGACCTTGGTCACGTTCGTCTCGGCCGCCTCGCTGACGGTCAGCATGGCAAGGGCGATGTGTGAGGCACGCCCCCGCTTCACGAGGTGGTAGAGCGTCTCCACCTCGCCCCGTGGGCGATGGTACCGGACGCCCCGCCAATAGACCGCCGCCGGGTCGCGCTGGACGATCAGGCCGAACCGCTCCACACGGTCCGGCCGATCCGCTCCACAATGGGGACAGGGTTCACTCAACGGCTTACCCCAGCAACTCGACGCCGATGGCGTGCCACGTCGTGCCGCCCGACGTCCCGATGGTATAGGCCGGGGCCGCGGTGATCGTCCCAAGGCTATCAGACGCGCCGGCGTCCGACGTGGTGGACGTGTTGGCATGGCCGATGCGATTGATGCCGGTATCGAGGTTGCTGGAGTTCGATCGGCTTCCGCCAAAGTACGCCGCCCAGGACGTGCCGTCCGTCTTTTGCAGCGTCCAAGCCGGGACGATCGCATTGCCCGATGCGCCGGTGCCGCTGGCCGACACCGCGCCGATCCCGCTGACGCCGCGGTAGCAGAGGACGACGACGTTGGTGGCACCGGTGAACGTCGGCAGCGTTTCGCCATCCGCCGTCGCATAGCGATAGCACAGCGTGTAGCCGCTGTTGCTCGCCCAATCCGTCGCAATCTGCGTCCAGCCCGATGGCAGGACCGGTGCGGGACTGCCGCCATCGCGATAGGCAAAGGCCAGCAGGAGGTCGCCCGTCTTCTGATTGGTGACCGCCGCAGGCGTGGTGTTGCCGATCGAGCCGTTGATGTACGAAATCGCCGAAGTCGGGCCCGGCGTCGGCGCGGCAAGGCCGGTCGGGACACTGGCGCTGCCGTCGCGCAGCATCACTTCGCTCCACACTAGGTTGTCGAGCGAACCGGCATCGACTCTGGTCTTCACAGCGTCCAGCTTGCGCTTGAAGTCGGACAGCTCTGAGTAGGTCGCCGGGGCGTTGTCCTGCACGCCGTGGGTGTAGAACTCGATCGTGGTGCCGCGCAGGATCACCTGATCGAGCAGGTTGCAGAAATCATCATAGCTGATGTTGTGCAGCGCGTGGCCCAGGCTGAACATGCCAGTATCCGCCAACCCGAACCGGGTGAGCGTGCCGCCTTGGTTGCGCGTGGTGCGCGCCGTCTTGATGCCGATCTCTCGGGCACGCTTCGGCAGCTTCATCGTGTAGAATTCGGGAGACGTGTCCACGAAATACACCGGCTTGGTCTGCGCCGGAACATTGGCGCTGAGCGTCACCTGAGTGGCACTGTCGACCGACACAACCGTGGTGATAGGGCTGTTCGGGATGTTGTGACCGACCGCGCGCATCCCGGCGGTGATGCCGGTGGTGTCGGTGACGGTCATTACGTTGGTGCCATCGGTGGTCGAGGTAGGCAACCGGACACGGTTCGACGGCGGATTGGTTTCGATTTGGCCGTGCGTCCAGCAGATATGCCCGGTGCCGCGCGGCATATTGTTGGCGGCCGACCAATCCCGGTTGAGTTGAAGACTGGCCTCCCACGCCGCCATCGTTCCGAAGCTGGACGAGATATTATCGTTGTGCGTGCTGTCCCAGCCGCAGTCCCATCCGGCGTCGTACATCTCCCGCAGCATCGCGGTGGACATATAGTTGCTGTTCTGGGTGATCTGGGACGGCACGTAGAAGACGCCGCGCAGACCGCGCTTGGTCATCTCGGGATACGCATTGGTATACTGGGTGAGGATGTTGTCATCAAAGCTGAAGATGATCGTCGGGCGACCACCGGCCCGCGCCAGCAGTGCGTCGTACTTCGTGACCTGCGAATAGGGGATGTTGCCCCCGTTCTGCACCTTCAAGCCGACCGTGCTGAAACCGGCGGACGCGAGGCCGGGGATCTCCGAAACATTGTATGCGCCCCAACGCTTGCCGATGTGAATGGGGCTGGGCGTTTCATAGTTGACGCCCGTGTCGGTCGCCCCGGTGTTGAAGGCCCCGGATGCCGACGAAGTAACCTTCTGGTCGGAACCGGCCCGGATCATGATGATTTCAGCGGACCCGCCCATGCGGCCTTCGTCCATGCCCAGGTCGCCGCACCATGCGATTACCCCAAGCTGGCTCGTGTCGAAATTACCGATATTGTCCTTAACTGCGCGGGCGTTGGCCGATCCGGTCGAGGTCATCTGGAGGCGGTTGGCGCCATACTCGACCCCGTCGGTTGCAAGCGCCAATTCTGCACCAGCAGCGGTCGTCCAGCCGGTCAGGGTCTCGAACGACTCGATGATGAGGGGCTGCGGCAGCACGACATGCAGCGAACGCGCCTCGGTGGCCGCACCGTTCACCGTACCCGTGACGACGAGCCGGAAGTTTATGTCATCCTGTGTGGCTGTGCGCGTGGCCCCGGTAGCCCCCGCGATAGGCGTCCGGGCGCGCGGTGCCGCTAGTGCTTCCCGATACCATTGGTAGCCGGTCATGCCGGATGGGGCGGTGTAGGTCTGCCCGACCGAACCGTCACGGGTTGCCAAAACGTAGAGCCCTGTGAAGGTTGGCGGAACCGATGAGGCATTTACCGTGACCGTTGCGCTGGTGCCGGTGGCACCCGCCGAAGCCACTGCCAAAGCGATCGTCCCCGAGGTTGACGCCGACAGCCCGACCACGACCTTCCACCCGCTGGCCTGATCGCCAGCAACCGCCAAACGACCATCGTTGGGGGTGATTGTCGGGGTGACACCAGCCGGCACGCCGCTGATGTTCGCGACGAGCGTCCCCGCCGCCGCGCCTGCCGTGAACGACAGGGGGCCGGAGAGGGTGAGCGATGGCGTCGGGGCCACCCCGCCAAGTTGCCGCCCGACCGGGGCCAGAATGCCGAGCGAGGCACCAACCAGAGCCACGCTCAGCGGAACGAAGACCCGTGCCAAAGCGGTGTTGGTCAAGCCGTGCTGCATGACGACTTCGGTCATGTCGGCTTGGCTCAGCGGCGCGCCGGCAGCGAGCGCCCCGGCTTCGCTGGGATTCGCTGCCGCGGCAACGCCCGCCCTGACCGCTGCCGACGCGAGTTCATCGGCGACGGTGAGACGCCGTGGGTTGTTCAGCGGGAAACGCGGGTCGAACAGCAGAATGGTCTTCATCGACTATCCTTCAAGATATCGGGGGAGGATTGGCGGGCTCGGCGCGCAGGGATCAGCGCGGCCAAGCGTCCCAGAGCAGCCGGCGCTTGCCATCGCAGTCAGCGAGGTCGAACCGACCGTCGCGGATCGTGGCGTCGTCGTCGGCCGCCGTGGCGCTACCGTCCGGCTGGCGGTGCTGCGCCGTTGGTCGGCACGGCTCCCCCGCTGCGGCCGGAGGTGGCGGGATCTCGGGCGAGTGCGGCATCGAGGGCATCGATGTCGCGCACCCGGTCAGCGTCGCGGCACAGAGCGCGACCAGCATCAGTTTGCGCATAATGGGTCACCGTGTCTTTCGAATGGATGATGAGGGGCTGGCGGGCGGCCAGGGCGGCGGCATAGGTCTGCACGGCGGTCGCCAGCCGCTGGGCGAAGCGGGCCTCGTCCGCCAGTCTGGCCTTATCCGCGTCGGCGATCGCAGCGGACCATGCCGCCCGTTCGTTCGTCAGCGTCTGGAGATGGTCGGCCCTGAGGTGGTCGAGCCGAGCAGCCCACATTCCGAGCGCCAGGACGATCAGCGCAGGCCAGAACCGGCGCAGCAGTATCAGCCACGACATCGCGGATACTCCGGCAGGTCTACCGTCTGCCCCGCGAGATGGTGCGTGCAGTCCCCCAGGAACTGAATGCGCCCATCGGTCACAAAGGAGTGGCAGACCTCGGGCGGGTCGCCCGGTTCCGGGATGAAGGCCGGGTTCACGGCGCGCCCGGTTCGCACCAATACACTCGGCGTGAACGTCGGCTTTTCATGGTTGCCGTTGAAGCCCCAGACGGGCTCGCTCGCCGTGGATTCGACGACGACCAGATGCTCGTAGCCGCAGCCCGGACACCAAAATGCAACGCGGCCTGGCCGGAATTCCGCCAACACCGGCGATAGAAGCTTCGTCATGCCTCATTCCTTGACAGAGGCGAACCCGAAGCGGATAGCCGCACCGGCTTACCGATCACGGGCAGGCCAGCAGGCCAGCGGCGCGCGACGCAGCGGTTTTTCGCGATGCGGGTGACGGTCACGGCATCGCTCTGATTGCCGCCCAGTACCCAATATGCCGTGTCGTCCTCGCCGACGTAGAAGCCGACGTGTCCACCGCCTTCGCGCTCGAACACCAGCACCGCGCCCGGCGCCAGCACGTCGACCGCGATCGGTTTGCCCCAGGTCGCCCACGCCTTCGCACGGACCGCGATCGGGGGAGGCGTCAGCCCGGCTTCGGTCACGCACTTCGCGGCGAACAGGCCGCACCACGGGACGCTGTCGGCATTGAACACCATCCCCAGCACCTTGGTACCCAGCGCCTTCGCCCAGCCCATGATGGTCGGATTGTTCGCGGGACCGGGCGTTTCGCGCACGCCAAGTTTCGCCCGCGCGGCGGTCAGCCACGTTGGTTCGGTCATCGTCAATGTCCTTTTGTTGGAGACGGTTATGGTCGGACCGGCTATCGGTGAGTCGTGCCGGACCTATCCCCCGATGGTCACTGGCCGTAGGGGCCGCCCATTCTCCCTCGTGGCGGCCCCTGCATTATGCGCCCGGTGGTGTGTTCGTCCCTGCCAGCGCCTTCAGCATCGCCTGCGCGCCCTCTCGGATGGCGGAGCCGAACTGCCCTTTTGCCATGCTGATGATGCCCAGGCCGATCGCGGCGACACCGATGCCGGTGACGCCTGCCTGGAGGAGGTCGAGGCTATGCGCCTGCGTCCACAGCGCGGCGACCAGCGCGCAGAGCATCGAGACCAACACGTCGAGCACCACCTGCCGACGTCCCTTGGTCTGAAGAAAGACGATCGCCCGCGTGATGGCGACCGCGATGATGGAAATGAGGACCGGGCCGGGGTGGTAGCTGTAACCGAGGAAATCCCAGGTCACCGGCGCAGTTGCGATAGGGGTCGCTGCTGCCGCCCCTGCCACAGCCGCGAACCTCACCGGAAAACGACCGCGACCAGCGCAGCGGCGAAGCTGAGGCAGATGACGATCAGCGCTCGAGCGAGGACCGGCCAGCGGCTCCACATGTCGACGGGCAAGGGGGCCTTGCGCAGCTGGTGTTCGATGCCTGGCTCGCCGAGCACGACCATGCCCATCCACGTGAAGCCGCAGAGCAGCGAAATCGGATCGACCATGCGCTTCGCCATCAGCGCGCGGGCGGTCAGCGTGGGATCATCGGGGTTCCAGCCCCACAGGCTGACCGCCTCGGCACCGCATCGGATCATCAGCGCGGATCCCGCCAGCAAGGTGATCATCCGATAAAGGCTGACGGGGTCGAGCGGATGATCGTAACGCCGCTGCCGCCAGATGAGCGACGCCTGCCTGCCGACCAGCATCGTCCCGACGAAGAAGCCTGCCGTCATCAGGAACAGGTTCCATAGCAGCAGCTGCGAGTTGTTGTTGAAGCTGGGGGGCGCGATCGTGGGCGAGTTCGCCACCATGGCGGCGGACAGGCTGTTCGCTGCATCCGACGCACGGGACGAAAGCGCCCCGAGCAGGGCAAGCGCGGTCATTGCGCGACCGCCCGGGCCGCGATGATTGCATTATTCATCGATGTCACTCCGTTGGTGGCAGGTCAGCCGTGCTGCACGTCAACCCAGGCGCGACCGTCGCGGATCGCCCAGACCTTGCCGATGCGGCGCATATATTGGGGCAGGGTGATCTCGTCGGTCTTCACCGCGACCGCCTTGATGCCCGCACCGCTCGCAGCCGCGACGATGTAATCGCCGACCTCAAAATCGCCGGTGACGTTGCAGGGCACCTGACCGCAGAAGGCAATGCGATCGACGCACTGGCGGGCCTTCTCGTGCGCGGCCTCCCATACGGGCAGGGCTTCGGTATAGGCCTCGGTCGCTTTCTGCCATTCCGCACGGGCGACCTGGTAGCTGGCGACCTGCGCGGGATACGCGGCCATAGTTTCGCGCCACGCGTCGACTGCCTCGTCATGGGCGTCCTCTGCCGGTGGGGCGGGCAGGACTGGCTCGAAAGGCTCCGTTCCGGGTTGCTCCGGCTTCGGCCCCACCTCGGCATCCCAGGTGTCGCCGCCAACGAGCGCAGGATCGGTGCTCTTGATCACGAAGCTGATCGAGTTCGCCCAAGTCTTTGTCAGACGACCGTCAGCATCGACGCCGCATACGTCGCCCTTTGCGATCGCGCCGCACCCATCCGCCTTGACCATATACTCGGCATAGTCAGCACCACCAGCGTTCAACGTCCCGCCCAGATTGAGGGACCGCTGTGTGTCGGCATGACGGCCAAGATACAGCAGGGCCCCTGCCGCACCCCAGCCCTGCTGGCCCTTATCGAAATTCAACAGAGCTGCCAGTTCGCGGCCATCGCTGGCTTGCCAGACTTGAGAAGAGCCGCCGCTCCCGACTTTTACCGTAACCCGATAATTCGTCGAGACCGAAGTGCCGACTTGGAAATTGCCGTTAAAATCTATGCGCGCTCGCTCGCCACCGGCAGTCGCCAAAGCGACGCCCCCATAGCCAGACAGCACAACGCCTGGGCTCGCGGCAAACGCGCCCGCCTTGAAAGTCAAGCCATAGTGCGCAACCGGTAGCCCGTTTATCTGGAAGGTGTCGGCGACATTGCTTGCGATGAAGCTGCCGCTTGATACATCAATATTCCCGGGGACGGCCATGCCACTGGAACTGACATAAACCCGGTCCACACCGCCGGTCACCAGCGCCATGCCGTTATCAGCGTGTCGCCGAATTCCTGTATCTTGGTCTACCAAGAAACTTATCCCTGGCGCGGCGAGAAACCCATCATTGAAGCGGCCAGCCAGAGCACCGGATACCCATTGGTTGACCTGTGTGAGGAAGTTGGTCAGCGCGGTCGCGGCCGTCTGCGCGAAGCCCTGGTTCGGCTGGACCGAATAGGCCTGGCCGCTGGCGGTCCCCCCCAAATAGGGGGACCCCAAGGTGATAAGGGTATTGCTGTCGACCGATAGCACCTCATAGACGCGGCCATCCGGTAGATTGATGGCGTGACCGATTTGGACGTTATTGATCCATGCGGTCCCTGTGCCGGTGACGGTGGCAGATCCATTGGTCAGGGCCACAGCCCCCCCGCGATACCATGCCATTGCTGATCCTCATTGTTCGGTTGAGATTACGGTCAAGATCTGGCGAACGGGCTCGACATTGATCGAGCGCTTCCGAATCCGAGCAAAATAGGTGAAGCTGTTCCCGGCCAGCGGATCGGACAGCGTAAAAGATGCGTTGACGCTGTCATTTTGATAGCCGGGTTCAAATTCCCCCGCCCCCGGCGAACATTCATATCTGCCGGTCAGGGTCTGCGAAGCGAGCAGAACCCCCGTCGCGTCTGCTCCGCGGTATATTTCAAGAGTGAACACAGGCACGGCGGGAGCGGGGTTCGGGCACGCTGTGGTGATGCGGCGGTTGCCCATATAGTCCAACGAAACCACTAGCGATCGCGGCTTGCCGTTCGATTGGAAGGGGCCCACGATGATGGAGGCATCCGGTGCAAGCGAAGACGATGCCGAACTGTTGCGGAAGGTCCCAGCTGAAAGGGAGCCCCCAAAATAGGCATCGCCGTTGATCGCCTCATAGCTGATCGCGTTCGCGCGCGTGCAGGAAGTAATCGCCATGGTTGGGCCGAACCAGCTGATGAACTCGTTGCTCGCCCCGAAGCCGGTCCCCTGCACCCGCATATAGGTGCCGTTATTGAAGACGATCCGCCCGGTTCCCATGCGAAGGTCGGTGTCGATGAAGGAGAAGGATGCGGGACCGTTTTGCGACCCGGCGAGTACGAAGCCCTGCAGTCGGCCGTTGGTGTCGATCGCCAGCGTATATCGCCCCTCAAGCCGCCCGGTTCGATCCGCCAGCGCCGAAAATGCCTGCGACACCGTCACCTGGCCGAAGTCGCCGATTGACGCCCGGAACGTGGTAAACTGGCCGGACAGCGCTTCGAGATTGCTCGTCTGTGCCGTGATAGCCCCATTGACCTGAGCGAGCGCGGAATTGGTCGACGCCTTATAAGCCGACAGGTCACTGGCCGTCGCGCTATCCCCGGCAATGCGGGCCGCCTGCTCCGTGCTCACCAGGGCCGATACCGCGCCGACCTGAACGCCAAGCTGCGTCGACAGCGACGCAAGCGCATCCCGATTGCTATCGGTCTTCGCGGTCAGCTCCATCTTGGCCGATGCAACGGCGGTCAGGGCCAGCTTGCTTGCGTCCCAGCCCGCCAACGCAGCCAGAATGTCGTTCGCCGCTGCGGCGTCGCTATCCCCAGGCGCTCGACGGCTGGCGCTTACCGCGCTCGTGATGGTTGCGGCGTCAAGCGAGCTCAGGGTTTGTTCGGCCAGCGTCAGTCGCGCGCCGATGCCATCCACGACCGTGCGGCTGGCCTTCTGCTCGATCACGGCGTTGATGGCGTCGATCGACTGCTGGATGGACGTAACCGAGCCCTGCAGGCCCGTGACGATCGTCGCGTCTGCCTTGAGCTGGATCGATGCCTGCAGGCCGGAGATATTGGTCTCGGCCGAGGTGAGCCTCACAAGTAGCGACGTGAGATCGGCGCTGCTTCCGCCAAGCTGGGCGCTCAGGATCGCCTCGTTGACGTAGTTGACGCTGGCCTTCAGGTTAATAGAGGCCAGCGCAGCGTTCAGCGTCACGGACAGCTTGGTGATCTGCTCGGCGCGGCTCTCGATCGCGAACAGCTTCGCCACGCCCGATTCTGGGTCGGTGTATAGCCCCGCATCGCGGAAGACGTTCTGGACGATCGCCTGGCCGGTCGCCAACTGCGCGACGGCAGCGGCGAGCGACGCAAGGTCGTTCTCAAGCTGGCGGCGCGAGGCGTCCGATGCCGCGTTCATGTCGGGCAGCTTGAGCTTGCCCAGGACGCGCTCCGTGCTCCCAATCTTCGCGACCAGCGAGCCGTCCGGGTTCAGCGTGAGGGCGCTGTTCAACAACTCGCCCGACGGGACGATCTCACCAGCCGAATTCTTGATGTTCTCCCCGATCGTTCCGCCCACGGTGGCACCATCTTCCGGCTTGGTGCCATCAGGGTCACGGACCTGGCTCCAGTCGATCAGGTTGGTCGACGACAGCGTCGCGTCGATCTCCTCGGTCGATTTCAGGGCGGGGGTCGGCGGGGCCTGACCCGTAGCGGCCAAGGCGAAGGCGTGCTTTTCCAGCGTCTCACCGCGCAGGATCAGCGATACCCCCATCGTTTCCGGGTTCAACGAGCGGCGCAGGACGACAGCAGGCTGCTCGACCAGCCCGGCTTCTGGAATGTCGATGATCAGCAGGTCGCCCGGACCGTACCGGCGCAATCGCGGTTTGCACGGCAGGTCTCGCGCGCGCTCGCGGATGTCGATCTCACGCTGCAACTGCCGGATGCTCTCTTCGCTGTCACCGCGCGCCTGCGCCAAGCGAAGTGTGCGATCCTGCGCATCGTCGGCAAACCACTGGTCGCGGACACGCTGCCGCGCGGCGTCGATCTTCGCCTGATCCGCCTCGGCCAGTCGGGTGGCCTCCGCCAAGTTCTTGGTTTGCTCGTAGTAGAAAGCGACGCGCTGCTTCAGTTCGACCTGCCGCGCGAGGCTGTCTTCCAATGCACGGTTGTTGCCAAGTTGCGCGACATCGAGGGCGACCTTCGCCTGCTCATCGGCGATCTCACGGGCGGCCGACGCGGTACGACCCGCTTGGATCGTCGCCATATCCCGATTGGCCGTAACGCGCGCTTGGTCGAGCGTAAGGCCGGTGCGCTGATAGGCTTCGACCCGCCCGGCTGGCATGTCACCCGCGCCTGCCTGTGGGTCGAACGCGAACATGGCGGGGTAGCCCTGCGCTGGCGGAAGGCCAACACGTTTCGCGTGAGGTCTTCCGCATGAGCCGGGAATCTGTGCAGGCTGCAGGTCATTATGCCGCGACGAGGGGGCGGCTGGTCAGCGCCAATCCGTACCCGTGCCAGTCGCAAAAAGCCGGGTGGTGGCGTGATGGCTATTACCGTCGAACGCTCCCTCGCATTTGCTTCGGTGCCGCATGACCGCCTCCGGTTTCGCGATGAGCGAGAGCGCCTACAGCTGGCAGTTTCAGCCGGAGGTGCAGCAGCTGCGGGCCGAGGGGCGGGCGCCGTCTTTCGGGGCGTGGTGCATGATCCTCGTCTGCCGCTTGTCGATCGAGCGGCACCGGACCGGCGAGGACTGGACGCCGGAGCGGTCCGATGCGGTGCACAGTCACCTCGATCCACGCCTGGATGCCCACGGCGAGCCGCCGCCGCCGTTCGCGCGCTGCTGGATCCGCGCCGAGGCGGACCATCACCAGTTCTTCGAGCGCAAGGGCGAGACCCAAGCGAAGCGCCAGGATGCAACCGCATGGCTCGACGCTCTCCGGGCGCTCTGGCGGAGATATGTTCCTGAGGAGGGGAAGAGCAATGCCTGACCGTCAGCATGATACACTGCTGCGGCTGCCCGATGTCCGCGCGCGGACGAAGCTGTCGCGTGCGACAATTTACCGCAAGATGGCTGCCGGGGCGTTCCCGCCCGCCACGCCGATTAGCACGCGCATGGTCGCGTGGTATGAGGCGGACATCAATGCATGGGTCGCCAACCCGATCGGCTGGCGGGCCGCCGCCTGAATGATAGGCGGGGCGCTCAGCTGCCCCGCCGCCGCCCGCCAAGCACATCATTTGCCGGGGCCAGCCCCTTCATGAGCATGTCAGCCCACTCTTGGGATAGCTCGCGGCGACGCTCCATATGTCCCGCCCGGTCATAGGCGGCTTTCACCTTATTGGCCGGGACATGCGCCAGCATCAGCTCAATCACGTCATCATCGCCGACGCGGCGCTGGCGCTTCGCCAGCGCGTTCATCGTCGTCGAGAATGCGGCGCGCCAGCCATGCGGGACGTGTCGCCCGTGATACCCGACCCGATTGTACAGATAGCCGATCGCATTCTCGGACAGGGGGCGGTGGCTATGCCGCTGGCTAGGGAAGACCAGGCGGCCACGGCCGGATAGCCGCCGCACCGCGAGCAGCGCGTCGACCGCCTGCCAGGGCAGCGGGATCAGGTGCTCGAAAGCTTCCTCGGCCTTCAGGTCGCTGACCAGCTTCATGCGCGCCGCCGGGACGCGCCACAGCGGCATGAATGGGCCATACCGCTCCCCGGTCCAATCGATGCCCTCGAATTCCTCCCATTCGGCCCCACGGATCATGCCAGGCCGCGATTGGGTCAGTGCCAGGAGACGTGAAGCCAGCTTCGTGACCGGCGATGCGCCCGACGCCTCGGCCGCGATCAGCACGCCGCGCGCTTCGTCGACATCGGTCAGCGCGGGCTGGCGGCCCTTCTTCGGCAGCGGGCGTAACGCCTTTCCGACCGCCGCCGCCGGGTCGAGCGCGACGACCCCCTCAGAGATATACATCGCGAAGACCGCCGAGATTCGCTGGCGTAGCCGCTTCGCCGTCTCAATCGAGCCGCGATCCTCCACCGCGCGCAGCGCCTTCAGCACGGCCGGAGCGTCAATCTCTGTCAACGCGCGGGCACCGAAGGCCGGAAAGACGTCGCGCTCCAAGCTGGTAATAACGTCGTCGGCGTGGACCGGCGCCCATCGCCCCTTTTGCAGATCAAACCAAGCGCGCGCCGCCGCCTCAAAGGAGACTGCCCGTGCCTCGTCGAGCGCCTGCTGGTCGCGCCCCTCACGCGCGCGCCGCCGCGCGCCGGATGGGTCGATATGATCACGGATCTGGCGGCGCGCTTCATCGCGGCGTTCGCGCGCCTCAGATAGCTTGACCTCGGGGTACGGCCCAAACGTCAGCAGCTTTTCCTTGCCATCGAAGCGGAATTTCATGCGCCAGGACTTCGACCCGGTCGGCGCAACATGCAGATATAGGCCGCCGGAGTCGGCCATTTTGTACGGCTTGTCCCGCCGCTCCGCCTTTTTCACCGCCGTGTCGGTCAGCATGTCCATACCCCGCTATCGGCCTGATGGTCGGGGTATAGCGGCATGCCTTGGAGGCGATACCCCGTCCCATACCCCCGATACCCCCGCGCTTTTGCGGAACAAACCGAGACAACCTGAGACATCGAATATCAAAATCCCATCGCGTTTACGAGGGGATTGAGACGTTATGAGGCGTATTGATGCAGGGTTCTGGCGGAAGAGGTGGGATTCGAACCCACGGATGGCTTGCACCATCGCCGGTTTTCAAGACCGGTGCCTTAAACCGCTCGGCCACTCTTCCGGGATCGGCGCGGGAGGTGCGTTTACGCCAAGCGCGCGGGCAAATCCACTATGGATTGCGCGATCATTTTCGCACGTGCTGCCCATGTCGGGCGCGGTTGAGCGTGCCGTCGTTGCGGTGACGCGAGGTTCCGGCGGAGCCCGCGCTATGGCAAACAGAGGGCATGTGGGGGACGATGATCCGGCGTGTGAAGCGCCTCGGCTTTTTCTTGGGTCTGGCGCTGCTGTCGCTGAGCGGCGGCGCGGCGCAGGCGCAGGACGAGGCCGGATTTCAAAGCTATCTTCAACAGTTTCGCGGTACGGCGCTGAACCAGGGCGTCAGCCGCGGGACGCTGGATTCGGTTCTGCCGACCCTGACGCTCAATTCGCGGGTGATCGAGTTGGACCGGCGGCAACCGGGCGGCCCCGCCAATAGCGGGTTCAGCCCCTTCGCGCCTTATAAGGCGGCGCATGTCGATGCCGCCCGGATCGGTCGGGGGCGGACGAAATATCTGGCGCAGCGCCCGCGCCTGTCGCGGATCGAACGCGAGACGGGGGTCCCCGAATCGATCATGGTCGCCATTTGGGGGCATGAGACCAATTACGGCTCTTATACTGGCAATTTCGACCTGATCCGATCGCTGGCGAGCCTGGCCTATGAAGGGCGTCGCCGTCCGCTGTTCGAGGGTGAGTTCATTGCCGCCCTGAAGATGATGGACCGGGGCGTGACCCGCGATCAGCTCAAGGGCAGTTGGGCCGGAGCGACGGGCAATCCGCAATTCCTGCCCTCCATCTATCTGCGGCTGGCTCGGGACGGCGATGGCGACGGGCGCGCCGATATCTGGAACAGCGAGGCCGATACGCTGGCCTCGATCGGCAATTACTTCGTCAACGCTGGTTGGCGCGCGGGACAGCCCTGGGGCTTCGCGGTGACGGTGCCTGTCGGGTTCGACCAATCGATGGTCCGCAACCGGTTGGTCAGCCCGCGCTGCCCGCGTGTGTTCGAGCGGCATAGCGGTTGGCGGACCATGGCCGAATGGCGCGCGATGGGCGTCGTGCCGCAGGGGGCGGCCTGGCCCGACGACCGGGTGCTCGCGACGCTGATGGAGCCGGACGGTCCCGGCGCGACGGCCTATCTGCTGACCGGCAATTACCGGGTCATCCTGGATTACAACTGCTCGAATTTCTACGCGCTGTCGGTGGGATTGCTGGCCGATGCGATTGCAGGTTGAAGCCTTCGCCCTGATCGCCGCGATGCTGACGGCGGCACCGGTGGCGGCGGAGACCGTATCGGCGCCACGCTATGGCAGCTATGATGCCACCGGTCGGGCGAGCTGGTACGGCCATGAACTGGCGGGACGACGGACTGCGACCGGCAAGCGGTTCGATCCCGACGACGTGATGATCGCGCATCGCAGCCTGCCGCTCGAATCGATGGTCGAGGTGACCGATGTCGATACTGGCCGGACCATCGTGGCGCGGGTCGGCGACCGGGGGCCGGGGCGTGCCGACCGGGTGGCCGACCTTTCGCTGGGGGCTGCGCGGCTGCTTGGAACCAACAAACGCGCGGTGGCGCGGATCAGGCTTCGCGCCCTGACGCCCGGCGGCGCGGGGCCGGGCCTGATCCTGGCGGGAGCCAGCGCAGTGGCGCCGGTCGCTCGCCCGATCACGCTCGATCCCCATGCCCAGTACCGCGTGCAATTGGCGAGCTTTTCCAGCCGCGATCGCGCGCAGGCGCTCGCCCGCCGCTTCGATGCGCAGCTTCGCCCCGCAGGCCGCCTATGGCGCGTCGAAAGGAGCGGCATGACCGCGGATTCCGCCAAAGCCCTGCGTGACGCGGCGGCGCAAGCCGGTTATGACGACGCCCGCATCCTGATCCATCAGGATTGACCTCTCGGCTCCCTTTGGTCACGGAACACCCATGAAGACCCTGTACGCATCTTTTGCCGCTCCGCTCGCCCTGGTCGCGCTCGCCAATCCCTCGGTCGCCGCCGCGCCGGAGTTTCAGACGACCGCGCCGGTCGCCTTCATGAAGGACCTGTCCTCGGGCGCGGTCCTGTTTCAGCGCGACGCCGACCGCCGGATGCCCCCGGCGTCGATGGCGAAGATGATGACGGTCTATGTCGCCTTTGATCTGGTCAAGAAGGGCCAGTTGAAGCTGAACGACATGGTCACGGTGCAGCCGGAAACCTGGGCCAAGTGGCACGGCCCGCAGGCGGGGTCGACCATGTTCCTGTCGCCGAACGAGCAGGTCAGCGTCGCCAACCTGCTCTACGGTATCGTCACCCTGTCGGGCAACGACGCCTGCGTCGTGCTGGCCGAGCATATCGCGGGCACCGAGCAGAATTTCGTCGAGCGGATGAACCGCACCGCCAGGCAGATCGGCCTGAACAACAGCCATTTCGGCACCGCCAATGGCTGGCCGGACGGCGGCGTGACCTATGTCACCGCGCGCGACCTGGCCGATCTGGCCGACCACACGATCCAGGACTTCCCGCAACTCTACAAGCAATTCTATTCGCGCCGGGATTTCACCTGGGGCAAGACGATGGGCGGCAACGCCATCACCCAGGCGAACCGCGATCCGCTGTTGGGCCGCGTCGCGGGAGCCGACGGCCTGAAGACCGGCCATACCGAGGAAGCGGGCTATGGCTTCACCGGTTCGGCCGAGCAGAATGGTCGCCGTCTGGTGATGGTGATGGCCGGACTGAACAGCTCGAACGCGCGCGCCGACGAGTCGGTCAAGTTCATGAACTGGGGCTTCCGCGCGTGGCAGGCCAAGCCCGTGGTGGCGCAGGGCAGGAAGGTCGCCGACGCCGAGGTGCAGATGGGATCGTCCAGCAAGGTCGGCCTGATCGCGCCGCGCCAGTTGACCGTGACGCTGCCCGCCGGGCTCGATCCGGCGATCAGTGCCAAGGTCGTCTATCAGGGCCCGATCAAGGCGCCGATCAAGGCGGGTCAGCATATCGCCGATCTGGTCGTCAGTTCGCCTGACATGCCCGCGCAGCGCCTGCCGCTGGTCGCCGACAAGGATGTGGGCGAGGCGGGCTTTTTCGGCCGCGCCTGGGCCGGACTGACCTCGCTCTTCGGTTGAGCCGAACATGACCCTGCCGGTCGGCAATGATGCGGCGCAGGCCGCCTTTGCCGCCGCGCTGGGCGGCGCCAAGCTGCACCATGCCTGGCTGATCGCCGGGCCGGAGGGTGTGGGCAAGGCGAGCTTCGCGCGGGCGGCGGCGACGCGGCTGCTGGCGCGGGCGAGCGGGGCGGGGGCCTTGCCGCCCGGTCTGGCAGTGCCCGACGACCACCCGACCGCCCGACTGATCGCGGCGGGATCACATCCCGATTTCCGCGTCATGGCGCGGTTGCCCAAGGATGCGGAAAAGCCCGATCAGGATCTGGCGCGCTCGATCACCATCGCGCAAGTCCGCACGCTGCAACCGATGTTCGCCACCGCGCCCGCCATGGGGCCGGCGCGGGTCGTGCTGATCGACGCGATCGACGATCTGGAGCGGGGCGGGGCGAATGCGCTTCTGAAGAATCTGGAGGAGCCGCCGGCGGGAACGGTGTTCCTGCTGGTCAGCCATGCGCCGGGACGATTGCTGCCGACGATCCGGTCGCGGTGTCGGTTGCTGCGTTTCGAGCGGCTGGCGGACGCGGACGTTGCGCGCGTGCTGCGGATGGAGTTGCCCGAGGCGGACGAGGACGAGATCGCCGCGCTGGTCGCGGTGGCGGACGGTGCGCCGGGCCGGGCCTTGCGCTTCGCCGGACTGAATATCGCCGGGCTGGACAGCGCCATCGCGCGGATCGCTGAAACTGGCGACCCCGGCAATGCCGAGCGGGTCAAGCTCGCCAAGGCGCTGGCGGGCAAGGCTTCGCAGGCGCGGTACGAGGCGTTTCTCGATCGAGTGCCCGCCTTCATCGCGAACCGGGCGCGTGGGCGATCGGGGCCGGGGCTGAAGGTCGCGCTCGATGCCTATGCGGCGGCGCAGGATCTGGCCGGGGCGGCGCGCGGGCTGTCGCTGGATGCGCAGGGAACGGTGTTCGAGATGGCGGGGATCATCGCAACGTTGCGGTGAGGTTTTCCCTTGGGCTTCGACTACGCTCAGCCCGAACGGCTGGTGGAATCGCCCCTCATCCCTACATCCGTTCAGCCTGAGCGAAGTCGAAGGCCACGCCCAGCCGTGGCCGCAAGCTTACAACCCCACCCGCTCGAAATGCCCGGACTCGAAACCGCCGATCGCCAGTTCCACGATCCGCGCCGCCACCACCTCCGGTGCTTTCACCGACGCAGGGTCTTCACCCGGATAGGCCTTGGCCCGCATCTCCGTCCGCGTCGCACCGGGATCGAGGATCGCGGTGCGGATTCGGCTGATCTCGGCGGTTTCGTCGCCATAGGCACCCAGCAACGTTTCGAACGCCGCCTTGGACGCGCCGTACGCCCCCCAATAGGCGCGCGGCTTGCGCCCGACCGAGGACGTGACGCCGATCACCCGCGCCGCATCCGAGCGCCGGAGCATCGGGTCGAAGGCGGAGATCAGCGCGGCCTGCGCACTGACGTTCAGGGTCAGGACGCGGGCGAATTCCTTAGGGTCTATGGCGGGCACGGCGGCCAGCGAGCCCAGCATCGCGGCGTTCAGGACCATCACGTCCAGCGCCTGCCAGCGTTCGCCGATCGCGGCGGCGAGGCGGGCGATCGAGTCGTTTTCCGCCAGGTCGAGCGGGGCGATCGTCGCCGATCCGCCCGCGTTGAAGATGGTCTCCTCGACCTCCTCCAACCCCTTGGGGGTGCGCGCGGTCAGGACGACATGCGCCCCCGCCGCCCCCAGCGCGATGGCGGTCGCGGCACCGATCCCCCGGCTGGCCCCGGTGACGAGGGCCAGCTTGCCCGACAGCGCCCCCGCCATCAGGCGACCCGCTCCGCCAGCAACTGGAACTGATCGACCGGCGCGGTTTCGTCATGGTCGGTCAGCGTCGTCGGATAGTCGCCCGTGAAGCAGGCGTCGCAATAGCTAGGCGTATCGCCGCGCGCCGCGTTCAGCGCCTTGTACAGCCCCTCGATCGACACGAAGGACAGGCTGTCGGCATGGATGAAGTCGGTCATGCCGCCCAGGTCCAGCTTGGCGGCGAGCAGCTTGGCGCGCTCGGGCGTGTCGACGCCGTAGAAGCAGCTATGCCGGGTCGGCGGGCTGGCGATGCGCATATGCACCTCCACCGCGCCGGCTTCGCGCATCATCTGCACGATCTTGAGGCTGGTGGTGCCGCGCACGATCGAATCGTCGATCAGGACGACCTTCTTGCCCTGGATCAGCGCGCGATTGGCATTGTGCTTCAGCTTGACGCCCAGATGCCGGACCTTGTCACCCGGCTGGATGAAGGTGCGACCGACATAGTGCGAGCGGATGATGCCCAGTTCGAACGGAATGCCCGACGCCTGGGCATAGCCGATCGCGGCGGGGACGCCCGAATCGGGAACCGGGATGACCAGATCGGCATCGACCGGCGCTTCATGCGCAAGCTGCGCACCGATTTCCTTGCGGACCGAATAGACCGACTGGTCGCCGGCGATCGAATCGGGGCGGCTGAAATAGACCCATTCGAAGATGCAGGGGCGGGGGGCGACCGACTGGAACGGGTGGATCGAGCGGATCTCGTTGCCCTGCACGATGACCAGTTCGCCCGGCTCTACCGCGCGCTCGAAGGTCGCCCCGCACACGTCGAGCGCGACCGTCTCCGAGGCGAAGATCACCGAACCGTCGAGGCGGCCCATGACCAGCGGCCGGATGCCCAGCGGATCGCGGCAGGCGATCATGCCCTCGGGCGTCATCACGATGAGGGAGTAGGCGCCCTCGACCTGCTTCAGCGCGTCGATGAACCGGTCGAGCAGGGTGCGGTAGTTGGAAGTGGCGACCAGATGGATGATCGTCTCGGTATCGCTGGTCGACTGGAAGATCGAACCGCGACGGACGAGTTCGCGACGCAGCTTCATCGCGTTGGAGATATTGCCGTTATGCGCGATGGCGAAGCCGCCGGTCGACAGATCGGCATAAAGCGGCTGGACGTTGCGCAGCGCGGTTTCGCCGGTGGTCGAATAGCGGACATGGCCGCAGGCGACATCGCCCGGCAGGCCGCGAATCACGTCGTCACGGTCGAAATTGCCCGCGACATGGCCCATGGCGCGGTGCGTATGGAACAGCGTCCCATCGAAGCTGGTGATCCCCGCCGCTTCCTGGCCGCGATGCTGGAGCGCGTGCAGGCCGAGGGCGGTCAGTGCCGCCGCGCCGCTGGCGCCGGACACGCCGAAGATGCCGCATTCCTCGCGGAGTTTGTCGTCGTCGAAGGGGTGGGTGGTCAGCATGGGAGAGGCGCTCGCAACGTTCGCAACTAAGGGGCAGACGGGGCGCATATAGGAACGTGATCTGCGTTTGTCGCCTGTTTGTCATGGTTGCCGGGATCATTTTGCCGAAAGCAGCGTTTGGGTCCCAAGGCAGGAGATGCCATATGGCGCGCGATCACGGAGCCCAGATCAAGGATGACGGGCTGTACGAGGAACTCCGCAAGCAGGGGCAGTCCAAGGAGAAAGCGGCGCGCATCGTCAATGCCAAGGCGAAGGGCAGCTTGGAGCATCGCTCCACCCATCTGGAGGACCGCACCAAGGACGAGTTGATGAAGGAAGCCCGCGAGATCGGGATCGCCGGGCGGTCCAGGATGGACAAGGCCGCGCTGATCAAGGCGATTCGCGACCACGGGTGAGGTGGCGGACCTGGCAACGCTGGCAATGGATGACTTCACCGCCATTCCGCTTTAACGTCACCCCATGGCCGACCATCGAGACACCGGGCTGACGCTCGATCCCAAATTCGACGCGAACGGATTGCTGACCGCGATCGCCACTGACCGCGCGAGCGGCGAGTTGTTGATGGTCGCGCATATGAATGAGGAAGCGCTCGACGCCACCCGGAATAGCGGCGAGGCGCATTTCTGGTCGCGCAGCCGGGGGCGGCTCTGGAAGAAGGGCGAAAGCTCCAACAATGTCCTGCGCGTCGTGGAGATGCGCATCGACTGCGACCAGGATGCGATCTGGCTGATCTGCGATCCTGCGGGCCCGGCCTGTCACACGGGGCGACGCAGTTGCTTCTACCGGCGGATCGAGGGTGACGGGTTGGCGCCGGTCGCGTGACCTGGCACTGGGCGATCCTGTTGCTCGCCGGGCTGACGGCGGCTTGCGGTTCCTCGGAAGGCGAAGCGGACGGGAATGCCGCCGGTGAGCGGCTGGAGCGGGCGAGCATCGCCGCCGGTCTGGTCGCCGATCCCGCCGCCGCGCCGCTCGACGGCATCTGGTCGCGCGACACGGACCGCATGTGCATCGTCCCCCAATCGGGCGGGATGCGGCGAATCGGCGTGATGCTGGACTATGGCGAGGGGCAGGGGTGCACGGCGCGCGGCACATTGCAACGGAGCGGGCCGGATTTGAACGTCGCGCTGGGGGGCTGCCGCTTCACCGCGAATTTCGATGGCGAGACCATCCAATTCCCCGCCCGCCTGCCGACCGAGTGCAACACGCTATGTACCGGTCGCGCCAGCCTTTCAGCTTTGATCGTCGAACGGATCAGCGCCTCGACCGCCGAGGCGCTTACCCTGCGCAACGCCGAGGGGACCGCTCCCTGCGGCGCGTAAGCAGGTCGATTGACGTTCACGTAAACGGCATTTAGCCTCTACGGCCATGTCCAAGCCCGTCGCTCCCGCCGCCACCCCCTCCCGGAGCGACCGCGACGATTATTCCATTACACAACTCTGCACCGAGTTCGGCGTCACCGCTCGCGCATTGCGTTTCTATGAGGACGAAGGGCTGATCTCTCCCGAGCGGCGGGGAACGCAGCGCATCTATTCGCAACGGGATCGCGCCCGGTTGGCGTGGATCCTGCGTGGCAAGCGGGTGGGGTTCAGCCTGGCCGATATTCGCGAGATGATCGACCTCTACGATCTGGGCGACGGTCGGCGACAGCAGCGGGAGGTGACCGTCGCCCGCTGCACCGCCAAGATCGACGCGCTACAGGCGCAGAAGCGTGACATCGATGCCGCCATCGCCGAGTTGACCGAATTCGTGGCCTTGGTCCAGTCGCATCAGGATTGAAGCGACGATCAGGGCTTTTTCGGATCGATGGTCGCGCTGCTCGTCCGGCGGACGCCGCCCAATTCGCCCGGTGCTGTCGGTGTCGCGCTGGCTTGCGGCGTCGGGCTTGGCACGGGGGCGGGGGGCATGACCGTCATTACCTGTCGCTTCATGCACCGGGGACCACGCAGCGCCGGATAGAGCGTGCAGTTCCAAAGCGTCCGCTCCAGCCCCGCTGCAGTATCACGGAGATAGCTGAACGCCATCGCGTCCATCTGTCCCGATGTCAGCGGTACGGTGGATGGCGGCGCGACGCCGTCGCGCCAGGCCATGACGGTGCAATGCTTGCGCTCTCCGCACAGCTTCAGAGCGAACGCCGCGAACCCCTCGGGCGCGAGGCCACCGGGTAGCGTCACAAGGAACATGTCCGGATCGCTCGCGAGCGGAGCCGCCGTGCCCGTGGCGACGGCGCCCTCGGCCAGCGCCGCGCCCGCCTCACCGCTCGCCTCGGCCCCGGCGCGATGCGGGGGTGAGAAGGGTGCGAGTTGGGCGATGACCGGCTCGCCCGCCACCGGGTGCCGGTTGAAGGCAGGGGGCGTGCCCCACCAGCCGGACCAGCGGAAGAACAAATGGCTGCCGACCGCTGCGACCTTGTCGAGGCTAGCCTGCCAATAGGGCACGACCCAATCGGTATGATAATGGGTGGCATGGCCGACGGGGCGGAAGACCTTGCCGTTCAGCGCCATGGCGGCGACCTCCCGCGCGCGAGCCCAGGCGGCTTCGGGCGGCTGCCATTTGGTCAGCGCGCCGTCGCAGGTGAAGGTGAACTGGCAGCCGGTGGAGCGCTCCTGCCCCTCGAACACCACGCCGCACACCGTCTTCGGAAAAGCGGGATGGCGGAGGCGGTTGAGCACCACCTGCGCCACCGCCTGCTCGCCCTTGGCATCGTCGCCTGCTTCATAGAGCACGCCCGCCGCCAGGCAGTCGAGCGCCCGCGCCTTTTCCTCCGCCGTACCGCGAAAGACGAAGGGGCGGGCCGCCGGATTGGGATCGGTCGAGAAGGGGACGCCTTCGTTATACGCCCGCGCCTCGTCCGGGCTCATGTCGATGAAGGCGACCGGCTCGACCGGGGGTAGTTCGGCGGGGGGCACCACGCGCTGCGGACGCGCCGACCGCTGGGGCGACGCGTGCGAGGCGTGGGGAATGGCGGGAGCGTTCGCCACGAGCAAAGCCGGTACGACGCTGGCCGTACCGGCGATCACGACCAATGGGGCGAACAGCGCCGTGCGGAGGCCGCCGCGCGGCGTGGGACTGTCGCTCACTGTTCGGGCAGGAAGTCCGGCACCGACAGGTAACGCTCGCCCGTGTCATAGTTGAAGCCCAGGACGCGGGTGCCGTCGGGCAGGTCGGGCAGCTTCTGAAGGATCGCCGCCAGCGTCGCGCCGGAGGAAATGCCGACCAATATGCCTTCCTCGGTCGCGGAACGACGCGCCATGTCCTTGGCGACATTGGCATCGACCTCGATCACACCGTCGATCGCCTGGGTGTGGAGATTGGCGGGGATGAACCCTGCGCCGATGCCCTGGATCGGGTGCGGGCCCGGCTGGCCGCCCTGGATGACCGGCGAGGCGGCGGGTTCGACCGCATAGACCTTGAGGCCGGGCCATTCCTTCTTCAACGTCTCGGCCACGCCGGTGATATGGCCGCCGGTGCCGACGCCGGTGATGATCACGTCGATCGGCGAATCGCGGAAGTCGTTCAGGATTTCCTGCGCCGTCGTGCGGACATGCACGTCAACATTGGCAGGGTTCTCGAACTGCTGCGGCATCCAGGCGCCCGGCGTGTCGCGCACGATCTCCAGCGCGCGTTCGATCGCGCCCTTCATGCCCTTTTCACGCGGGGTGAGGTCGAAGGTCGCGCCGTAAGCCAGCATCAGGCGGCGGCGCTCGATCGACATGGATTCGGGCATGACCAGGATCAGCTTGTAACCCTTGACCGCCGCGACCATCGCAAGGCCGACGCCGGTATTGCCGCTGGTCGGCTCGACGATGGTGCCGCCGGGCTTCAACTGGCCGCTGGCCTCCGCCGCCTCGACCATCGCCAGCGCGATTCGGTCCTTGATCGAGCCGCCGGGGTTGGAGCGTTCGGACTTGATCCACACCTCCGATCCGGGGAACAGCCGCTGGAGCTTGATATGCGGCGTGTTGCCGATCGTTTCCAGGATGGTGTTGGCCTTCATGGCTTGGCTTCTCCGTGGGTTGGTTCGGTTGCAAGGATCTCGGGAGGGTCAAAGGTTCGCGCGCGCCGGAGTTCCGGGAACAGCCGCGACCAAAGCAGGGTGACGCCGATCGCACCGACCCCGCCGAACACCACCGCGCCCACGGGGCCAAGGATCGAGGCCATCACCCCGCTCTCGAACTCGCCCAGTTCGTTGGAGGCCGAGATGGTCAGTTGCGACACCGCGCTCACCCGCCCGCGCATCGCATCGGGGGTGTGAAGCTGGATCAGCGACTGGCGGACATAGACCGACACCATGTCCGCGCCGCCCGCGACGATCAGCGCGATCAGGCTGAGGATGAAGGCGGGGTGGAGGAAGAGGGTGACGCCGCCCAGCGCGACCGTGCCGCTGGACAGGCCCAGCAGGTTCGTCACCTGGCTGGCGATGCCGAAGGTCAGGATGGCCAGGCCGAACACGACGACCGAAATCAGCATCTTCACGCCGACATTGGAGGTCATCGGCTTGAACGAGAACCAGATGGCGGTGGTCGCCGCGCCGATCCCCATGCCCGCCGCCAGCACGCCCAGCCCCTGCGACCCGACATGCAATATGTCGCGGGCATAGACCGGCAGCAACGAGGTCGCCCCCGCCAGCAGCACCGCGAACAGATCGAGCGTGATCGCCGCCTGCACCAGCCGGTTGCGGCGGACATAGCCGAACCCCTCGACGATTCGGGTCAGTGGGCGGCGGTCGGTCTGTGCGGCGGGTTGCGGCACCGGGCCGATCAGGAAGATGCAGAGTAGCGCGATGCCGAACAGGACGGTCGCGACCCCGTAGGCGAATTCGGGATGAATGGCGTAGAGCAGCCCGCCGACGCTGGGCCCCGCGATCGTGCCGACCTGCCAGGCGATCGAACTGACCGCGATGGCGGTGGGCAGGCTTTCGCGCGGGACCAGATTGGGGGCGAGCGCCGAATAGGCCGGGCCGGAAAAGGCGCGTGCGATGCCGAACGCCGCCGCGGCGGCGAACAAGGCCCCGAGCGTCAGATGCCCCGACCAGGTCAACAACCACAGGGTCGCGGCGGTCAGCACCAGCAGGGCGGTCGTCGCCCGCACGATCCAGCGCCGATCGACGCTGTCGGCGACCAGTCCGGTGATCGGAGTCAACAAAAACAGCGGCACGAACTGCGCGAAGCCGATCATGCCGAGCATGAAGGCGGCCTGTTTGACGTCCATCGTCTCGCGCGCCAGATTGTAAACCTGCCATCCGATGACGATCGACATCGCCGATACCGCGATGGTGCCGCTGAATCGCGACAGCCAGTAGCTGCGGAAATTGGCGATGCGGAACGGGTGTTTGGGTCTATCCATAATCGACGGGCGTTGTAGGCTGCGGTCCGCCGACAAGGCAACCGAGGCAAAGCTATTCGCCCCTAAATCCCCGCTGTCCGAGTGGGAATTGATAGGGGGAATTGAGTTTCATGACAAAGCACGCCAATAGGCGTCCATCCTTCCCTAACGGAAACAAAGGTGTTCCCGACTGTGGCAAAAGCTCCAAGCCGTACCAGCGAGCCCCCCATCCCCAATCGGGAGCGTCCCGCCGAACCGCAACCGTTCCAGGCCAGCAAGGAACAGTTGCTGGATTTCTACAAGCAGATGCTCCTGATCCGCCGCTTCGAGGAAAAGGCGGGCCAGCTTTACGGCCTCGGCCTGATCGGCGGCTTCTGCCACCTGTATATCGGCCAGGAGGCCGTGGCGGTGGGTCTCCAGTCGGCGCTCGACGGCGACAAGGATTCGGTCATCACCGGATATCGCGACCATGGCCACATGCTGGCCTATGGCATCGATCCCAAGGTCATCATGGCCGAGCTGACGGGGCGTGCCGCCGGCATCTCCAAGGGCAAGGGCGGGTCGATGCACATGTTCTCGACCGAGCATAAATTCTATGGCGGCCACGGCATCGTCGGCGCCCAGGTGTCGCTGGGCACCGGCCTGGCGTTCGGGCACAAGTACAGCAATGACGGCGGCGTCTGCCTCGCCTATTTCGGCGACGGCGCGGCCAATCAGGGCCAGGTGTACGAGAGCTTCAACATGGCCGAGCTGTGGAAGCTGCCGATCATCTTCGTGATCGAGAACAACCAGTACGCCATGGGCACCGCGGTCAACCGCGCCTCGTCCGAGGACCAGCTTTACCGTCGTGGCGAGAGCTTCCGCATCCCCGGCATCCAGGTCGACGGCATGGACGTGCTGGCGTGCCGCGGTGCCGCCGAAGAGGCGCTGGCCTGGGTCCGTGCGGGCAAGGGTCCGGTCATCCTGGAGATGAAGACCTATCGCTATCGCGGTCACTCCATGTCCGACCCGGCCAAGTATCGCAGCCGCGAGGAAGTGCAGGGCGTTCGCGACAAGTCGGACCCGATCGACCACGTCAAGAAGCTGCTGGAAGCGCAGGGCGTGACCGAGGCCGACCTGAAGGTGCTGGAGCAGGACATCCGCAAGCAGGTCAACGAAGCGGCGGACTTCGCCGAGCAGACCCCCGAGCCCGATGTGGCTGAACTCTACACTGAAGTGCTGGTGGAGCGTTACTAAGATGGCGATCGAGATCAAGATGCCGGCCCTGTCCCCGACGATGGAAGAGGGCACGCTCGCCAAGTGGCTGGTGAAGGAAGGCGATACGGTCAAGTCCGGCGACATCATGGCCGAGATCGAGACCGACAAGGCGACGATGGAATTCGAAGCCGTGGATGAAGGCGTGATCGCCAAGATCATGGTCGCCGAGGGCACCGACAATGTGAAGGTCGGCACCGCCATCGCGCTGCTGGCCGAGGAAGGCGAGGACGTTGCGACCGCCGCCTCCTCAGGCAGCCGTTCGGGCGATGCGGCCAATGCCGCGCCGAAGAACGAGGCGACCGATCAGGCTTCGCCGCCGATGCCGGAAGGCGCGGCCGCCGCCGAGCAGGAAAGCGGCACGCAGAAGCTGGTCGCCGCCGCCGAACAGGAAGCGCCCGCCTCGCCGGAAATCCCGGAAGGCACCGAGATGGTGAAGCTCACCGTTCGTGAAGCGCTGCGCGACGCGATGGCCGAGGAAATGCGCGCCGACGACCGTGTCTTCGTGATGGGCGAGGAAGTCGCCCAGTATCAGGGCGCGTACAAGGTGACGCAAGGGTTGCTCGACGAGTTCGGCGACCGCCGCGTGATCGACACGCCGATCACCGAATATGGCTTTGCCGGCGTCGGCACTGGTGCCGCCATGGGTGGCCTGAAGCCGATCATCGAGTTCATGACGTTCAATTTCGCCATGCAGGCGATCGACCACATCATCAACTCGGCCGCCAAGACCAATTACATGTCCGGCGGCCAGATGCGCTGCCCGATCGTGTTCCGTGGTCCCAATGGTGCCGCCAGCCGTGTGGGTGCGCAGCACTCGCAGAATTACGGCCCCTGGTACGCTTCGGTCCCCGGCCTGATCGTGATCGCGCCCTATGACGCGGCCGATGCCAAGGGCCTGCTGAAGGCGGCGATCCGCTCGGAAGACCCGGTCGTCTTCCTCGAAAACGAACTGATGTACGGCCGTTCGTTCGACGTGCCCAAGCTCGACGATTTCGTCCTGCCGATCGGCAAGGCGCGGATCATGCGCGAGGGCAAGGACGTCACGCTCGTCTCCTACTCGATCGGCGTGGGCGTTGCGCTCGAAGCCGCCGAGAAGCTGGCCGCCGAGGGCATCGATGCGGAGGTCATCGATCTGCGCACGCTGCGTCCGCTCGACACCAAGACGGTGCTCAAGTCGCTCGCCAAGACCAACCGCCTGGTCGTGGTCGAGGAAGGCTGGCCGACCTGCTCGATCGCGTCGGAAATCACCGCCGTCGTGATGGAAGAGGGCTTCGACGACCTCGACGCACCGGTGCTGCGCGTGACCAACGAGGACGTGCCGCTGCCTTACGCCGCGAACCTCGAAAAGCTGGCGCTGGTCGACGCGAACAAGGTCATCGCCGCCGTCAAGAAGGTTACCTATCGCGGCTGAGCGATCGGGTAATCCGTGTTGGAAAGGGGGCCTTTCGGGAAACCGGGAGGCCCTTTTTCATGCGCGCCATCCGTGCGAAGGGCAGGGACATGACCGATACGCCCCACACAAACACGCCCCATCCCGCCATCGAAGCGGTGATGCGCGAACAGGCGCTGGCGGTCGGTTATGCGCCCGCGTCGGCGCGCGAGGGGTTCGCGGCGCTGCTCGATCTCGACCATCAACTCGCCTCGATCCTGCAAAGCACGACCGAGCCGATGATCGGCCAGATGCGGCTGACCTGGTGGTATGAGGCGCTGGAGAAACTCGACCACGAACCCGCGCCCGCGCACCCCGTGTTGCAGCGGCTGGCGGCTTCGGTGCTGACCGCCGGAATGAAGGGCGCGGACCTCGCTCCGATGATTGAGGCATGGGAAGCGCTCCTCGATGATGGCGAGCCGTTGGACGACGAACGCATAGTGCGTCACGCGGAGATGCGAGGTGGCGTCCTGTTCGCCAGCATAGGGAGGTTGCTGGGGCAGGCAGCAGGGCTGGAGCCGCTGGGGGCTGGTTGGGCCAAGGGTGATCTGGCGCAGCATGTCTCGGATGAAGCGGCTCGAGCGCGAATCGGAGCGGCGGCTCTGGCGGAGTTGGACGCAGCGCTGGCGCGAACGTCGCCAAAGCCGGTGCGTGGTTTGAGTGGTCTGTCCGTTCTGGCCCGTGAAGGCCTGCGTCACCCGGATCGTCTGCCCGGCCACCCGCTGCGCGCCGCGCGATTGGCGTGGCATGGCCTGACCGGGCGCTGAGCGCCGCTTGCATCAAGCAGGTGCCGTACCCCGGCGAAGGCCGGGGTCCCGTTGCACTACATTATCGACGCGGGACCTTTGCCTCCCCCGCCTGTCCGTGGCGCACCACAGGCCAACCGCAAACAGGGCCCCGGCCTTCGCTGGGGTACGGCAGAGATGATGGCAGGTGCCAGCACCCCCCGTTCAGCCTGAGCGAAGTCGAAGGCCATGGGAATCGCCTTGCCGGTGGCACCGCCCACCGGTTAACCCAAGATCAGTCGAACGGGGGGAGACGGAACGGATGTGGCGCTATCTGGCGGGGGGCTTGGGCACGCTCGTGCTGGTCGGGGCAGGGCTGTTCCTGTGGGGCAGCCGTCCCGATGCACCATCCCCGCTTCCCGCGGCGAGCGCGGCGGCGGGCGTGCCGACGCAAGCCGCCGAGGACGACGCCGCTCTCCCCGAAGCCTCGGCCAAGACTCGCGAACAGAAACGCTTCGACCGCTACGACAAGGACCGCGACGGCAAGATCACGCGCGAGGAATATCTCGCCGCGCGGCGCAAGGCTTACGCCAAGCTGGACCGCGACGGCGACGGCAAGCTGAGCTTCGACGAATGGGCGATCAAGGCGACGACCAAATTCGCCGCCGCCGACCATGACAAGTCAGGGGCGATGAACCCGGCCGAGTTCGCCACCACCGCCGTCAAGCGTCGACCGGCTGCTCGGCGGGACTGTCCTCCGGCGCAAAGGGCACCGGCTGAGGCACCGGAGGCGGCCCCGGCGGAAGAGAGTTGAGCCAGCCGGGCAGGGCTTCGCGCGCCCGGTCGGTGTACATCTTCTTGCGGTCGGCCTTCTTGGTCCGGCCCGGAATGGGCGGGAACAGGCCGAAATTGACGTTCATCGGCTGATAGGTTTCGGCCTCGGCCAGTCCGGTGATGTGGCCCAGCAGCGCGCCCAGCGCGGTTTCGACCGGCGGCGGTGTGATGGTCTTGCCCGTGAGTTCCGCCGCCGCGAACCGCCCTGCGAGCAGGCCGATGGCGGCGCTCTCGATATAGCCCTCGCACCCCGTGATCTGGCCCGCAAAACGCAGGTTCGGCCGCGACTTCAGCCGTAGCGTGGCGTCGAGCAGTTCCGGCGAGCGGATGAAGGTGTTGCGATGCAGCCCCCCCAGCCGCGCGAACTCGGCCTTTTCCAACCCCGGAATGGTACGGAAGATGCGGATCTGTTCTGCATATTTCAGCTTGGTCTGGAAGCCGACGATATTCCACAGCGTCCCCGCCGCATTGTCCTGGCGAAGCTGGACGACGGCATAGGGCCAGCGTCCGGTACGCGGATCGTCCAGCCCGACGCCCTTCATCGGCCCGAAGCGCAGCGTGTCGACCCCGCGCTCGGCCATGACCTCGACCGGCATGCAGCCGTCGAAATAAGGGGTGTTCTTCTCCCACTCGCGGAATTCGGTCTTCTCGCCGTCGAGCAGCGCTTGGTGGAAGGCCAGATACTGGTCCTTGTCCATCGGGCAGTTGATGTAATCCTTGCCCGTGCCCTTGTTCCAGCGGCTCTGGAACCAGGCCACGTCCATGTCGATCGACTCGCGGTGGACGATGGGGGCGATGGCGTCGAAAAAGGCCAGCGCCTCCGCGCCCGTCGCCTCGCCGATCCCGCCCGCCAGCGACGGCGCGGTCAGCGGGCCGGTGGCGATGATCGCCGGACCCTCCGGTAAGGCGTCGATCCGCTCGCGCACGATGGCGATGTTGGGATGCGCCGCCAGCGTCGCCGTCACCCCGCCGGAGAAGCCGTCCCGGTCCACCGCCAGCGCCGAACCGGCGGGCACGGCGTGAACATCGCCCTTGGCCATGATGATCGAGCCGAGTGCGCGCATCTCCTGATGCAGCAACCCGACCGCGTTGGATGTCGCATCGTCCGAGCGGAAGGAGTTGGAGCAGACCAGCTCCGCCAGGTCGCCGCCATGATGGGCAGGCGTGGTGTCCGCTCCGCCTCGCATTTCGGACAGGCGCACCTTCAGCCCCGCCTCGGCCAGTTGCCAGGCAGCCTCCGAACCGGCGAGGCCGCCGCCGATCACATGAATGTCATAGGTCATCACCCGGCCTTAAACGCGGACGGCCCCGGTTGGAAGGACTTGGCGCGCGGGATGCGGCTCCCCACTTCGCCGATATGACCACCATCTTCACCATCGGCTATGAGGGCGCGACCGTCGACGGCTTTCTGGCGACGTTGAAACAGGCCGGGGTCGCGCGGCTGATCGACGTGCGCGCCTTGCCGCTGTCGCGGCGGCCGGGCTTTTCCAAATCGCCGCTGGCCGCCGCGCTGCGCGAGGTGGGGATCGACTATGTCCATCTGAAAGACCTGGGCACGCCCAAGCGCGGGCGCGATGCGGCCAAGAAAGGCGATGTGGGAACGCTGCGCGCGGTCTATGACGATCAACTTGCCCTGCCAGAGGCGCAGGTCGCGGCGGCGCGGATGCTCGACCTGGCGGGGGAGAAGCCCAGCGCGCTGCTCTGCTACGAACGCGATCCGTGCCATTGCCACCGGACCCTGTTGCTGGAGGTGGTGGGGCAGGGGATGACGGTGGTCGACCTCTACGTCTGATCCATCAGGCGACGGTCGCGACGAAGGCCGCCGTGCGATCGCGGAGCGTGGAGATGGTCCGCTCCAGCGCTTCGGCCAGCGTCAGGAGCGATCCGGCATCGCGATCGATCCGGGTCGCATCCTGCTCGACCTGACGGACCTGCTCCGCGACCCGGCGGGCCGATGCGACCGATTGATCGACATTGGCGGCGATGGCGGTGGTGGCGAAGCCTTGCGCGGCGACCGCCTCGTCGATCGATTGCGAGATGACGCCGATCGCGTCGACTTCCCGGTTAAGCTGCGCCTGTTCGACGACCAGCGCGTGGAGATTGGCCTTCACCTCGCCGACATTGCGCGCCGCGTTCTGCGCGGCCTCGCGGGTTTGCCCGGCCAGCGCCTTCACCTCATGCGCGACGACCGCGAAGCCGCGTCCCGCCTCGCCCGCGCGTGACGCCTCGATCCCGGCGTTCAGCGCGAGCATATTGGTGCGTGCCGAGACATTCTCGATCAGGGACAGAAGCGTGTCGATCGTGGAGGCCGCGTCGGCCAGCGCCTCGGCGCGGCGATCCGTCGCGGCGATCTGGAGGCGCACGGCATTGCGAATGGTGCGCGATCGCTCCATGTCGTGGGTGATCGCGGCGAAGGCCCTGGCCAAGTCATGGCCGCGCGTCGCGATATCGGTCAGGGCCGTACCGGCATCGGCCATCGCCTCGGTCATGCGACCGGCACCGGCATGGGTCTCGCCGGCATAGCGTGCGAGATCGCTTGCCATCCGGCTCATATCGACCGTCCCGCGCAGGAGCGTGTCGGCCAGGGAAGCGATGTCGGCGGTGAACGACCGTGCGGCGTCGTCCATATAGCGGGCCCGCGCCATGCGTTCCCGCGCCAGGGCCATTTGGGCATCGGCGGCCAGGCGCGCGATCTTCGCGGCGTCGAGAAGCCCCGCAAAGACTCCGCCCACGGTCAGGATCAGCGCATCCGGCGCTCCCCAATCGGCGTGCAGCGCGAGCTTTTCCGAAAGCGGCGCATTTTCGTCGCAGCAGGGATAGGGGCGGACATAGGCGGTCAGCGTTGCGCCGAAATCGGGGTTCTGGAGCAGCGCATGGCCGAACGGGTTGTAGAGCAGCCCCTTCACATCGCGCTCGGTGATCGCGCCGACCGGCCGCCGTCGCATATCCAGCACGGGGAGCAGCCGCATATCCGGATATTGTCGGAACAGCCCGATCGCATCGGTCAGCGAGGCATCGCTTCCGATCACCGGACTGTCGGTGCGGGGGGATCCGGGCGAGAAGACGGGCGGCTTCATGGTTCGCCGTTTTACCGCCCGAGGGTAAAGGCGATGTTAGAAACGCGTGACGTTTCGATGACGAAACGGCAGTGCGGGGCCGCGCCGACGGCTGTGGGGTCAGCCCGTTACAGGCAACCGGACGGTCCCGTCATCGTCCCGCTTCATCGGGCCATAGGCGACGACCGCCGTGAGCGGCAACGGTGCGTAAAGATGCGGGAAGAGTTGCCCGCCCCGGCTCTCTTCCCACTTCACCGCTTCGCCCATCGCCTCCAGGTCGACCGCCGCGATGTGCAGGTCGGTCTGGTCGGCGAAATGCTTGTCGACCGTTTCGGTCAACTGTGTGGCGGTGGAGAGGTGGATATAGCCGTCGGCCATATCCACCGGCGCCCCCGCGAAGACGCCCTCATGCTCCAGCACGGCCATCTGGTCGGCGGTCAGCACCTTATAGGCGGTGGCGGGGAGGCTCATTCGCCATCCTCGGGCCCGGCGGCCAGATTTTCGCCCACGACCGCATCGGCTTCGGGGGCGAGTTCGGGGGTGCCGTCGGCGAGGTTCATCTCGGCATCTTCCTCGGTCTCCTCGATGCGCGCGGCGGAGACGACATGCTCGCCCGCCGCGACGTTGAAGAGCCGCAGACCCGCCGAGCCGCGCCCGATGACCCGGAGGCTCGCCAGCGACATGCGGATCAGCTTGGCCTGATCGGTGACCAGCATCAACTGATGCCCCTTGGCGGCAGGGAAGCTGGCGACGACGTCGCCGTTGCGGGCGATATTGTCGATGTTGGTGATGCCCTGACCACCGCGACCCGTGCGGCGATATTCATAGGCCGAGGACAGCTTGCCATAGCCATTGGCGCACACCGTCAGGATGAACTGCTCGCAATTGCGCAGTTCCTCGTACCGCTCGACCGACAGTTCCGGCTCGCCTTCCTTCTCGCCCTTCCAGGGGGCGAAGCGCAAATAAGCCTCGCGCTCTTCCTGGGTGGTGCCGACGCGGTGCAGGACCGACAGCGAGATGACCTCGTCCCCGTCCTTCAGCGTGATGCCACGCACGCCGGTCGAGGTACGGCTCTGGAACTCGCGCACATCGTCGCCGGCGAAGCGGATCGCGCGGCCGCAACGGGTGGCGAGCAGCACATCGTCCTCCGCGCCGAGCAGGGCGACGCCGATCAACCGGTCCTCGCTCTCGTCGTCGAAGCGCATCGCGATCTTGCCGTTCGAGGGCACGTTGGTGAACGCATCCATCGAGTTGCGGCGCACCGCGCCCTTGGCGGTGGCGAACATGACGTGCAGCTTGCCCCACTCCGCCTCGTCCTCGGGCAGTGGCAACACGGTCGAGATCACCTCGCCCGGTGCGAGCGGCAACAGGTTGACCATCGGCCGTCCGCGCGTGGCGGGCCCGCCCTCGGGCAGACGCCAGACCTTGTAGCGATAGACCTTGCCATGGTTCGAGAAGAACAGCACCGGCGTATGGGTGCTGGTCACGAACAATTCGGTGACGACGTCCTCGTCCTTGGTCGCCATGCCCGAGCGACCCTTGCCGCCCCGGTTCTGTGCGCGGAAGGCATCGAGCGGGGTGCGCTTGATATAGCCCTGCATGGTCACGGTCACGACCATGTCCTCGCGCTCGATCAGGTCCTCGTCGTCGATGCCATCGGCGGCGGCGGCGATTTCGGAGCGACGCGGCGTCGCGAACTGGTCGCGGATCGCGATCAACTCGCCGCGCATCACTTCGTACAGCTTCACGCGGTCGGCCAGGATCGCCAGCAACTCGGTGATCGAGTCCGCCAGCCCCTTCAACTCGTCGCCGATTTCGTCACGACCCAGCGCGGTCAGGCGGTGCAGGCGCAGGTCCAGGATCGCGCGAACCTGGGTTTCCGACAGGCGGTAGGTGTCGCCAAAGCCTTCGCTCTCGACCGCCTCGACCAGGCGAATGTACGGCGCGATCTCGGCAATCGGCCATTCGCGGGCGAGCAACGCTTCGCGCGCAGCGACCGGCGAGGCCGAACCACGGATGATCCGCACCACCTCGTCCAGGTTCGTCACCGCGATGACGAGGCCCAGCAAGATGTGCGCCCGCTCGCGCGCCTTGGCCAGTTCGAACTTGGAGCGGCGGGTGATCACCTGCTCGCGGAACTGGACGAACGCCTGGATGATGTCGCGCAGGTTGAGCAGTTCGGGCCGCCCGCCGCGAATGGCGAGCATATTGGCCGGGAAGCTCGTCTGGGCGGGGGTGTGCCGCCACAACTGGTTGAGCACGACCTCGGGGGTCGCGTCGCGCTTCAGGTCGATGACGATGCGAACGCCTTCGCGGTTCGATTCGTCGCGAATGTCGCTGATCCCCTCGATCCGCTTTTCCTTGGCGGCCTCGGCGATCTTTTCGACCAGGGCATTCTTGCCCTGCTGATAGGGGATTTCGGTGAGGACGATGGCCCGGCGATCGCCGCGCCCTTCCTCGATCTCGTGACGCGAGCGCACGATGATCGAACCGCGCCCCGTCTGATAGGCCGATCGCGCACCCGAGCGCCCCAGGATCAGCGCGCCGGTGGGGAAGTCCGGCGCGGGGACGATCTCGTTGAGTTCCTCGACCGTGATCGCGCCGTTTTCCATGTACGCCAGGCAGGCATTGACCACCTCGCCCAGGTTGTGCGGTGGGATATTGGTCGCCATGCCGACCGCGATACCGCCCGCGCCATTGACCAGCAGGTTCGGATACTGCGCGGGCAGGACCGAGGGTTCGCGTTCCGAGCCGTCATAATTGGGCTGGAAGTCGACCGTATCCTTGTCGAGATCGTCGAGCAGCGAATTGGCGACCTTGGCCAGACGCGCTTCGGTGTAACGCATCGCGGCGGGCGGATCGGGGTCCATCGAGCCGAAATTGCCCTGGCCGTCGATCAGCGGCACGCGCATCGACCAGTCCTGCGCCATACGAGCCAGCGCGTCATAGATCGCGCTGTCGCCGTGCGGGTGATATTTACCCATCACGTCGCCGACGATGCGCGCCGACTTGCGGTACGGCTTGCCCGCGACGAAGCCGCTTTCGGCGGCCGAATAGAGGATACGGCGATGGACGGGCTTCAGGCCGTCACGCACGTCGGGCAGCGCACGTGCCACGATCACGCTCATCGCATAGTCGAGATAGCTCGACTTCATCTCGTCGACGATGGAGATCGTCGAAATATCGGAAGGTTCCGCGAGGGTCGTCTCGTCGGCCAAAGTCTGTTGCTTTCCGGGTTGGTGGTCAGATGGGAAGCGTTGTTCCTAGCCCAGCAAAAGCCGCCTGACCACCCCCGCGCAACCCATTCGCGAGGGGCCGTTCGGGAGCGAAGACGGACGCGCGAAGGGGGTGGCGGGGATGGGCCCGGCGCCCATGCTCCCCCCTCGGCAGCGGATCGCGGGACTTTGGAGGCGCTGGCCGCCGACGGGAGTGGAGCGGCGACCAGCCCTGTTCTTATGGCTTTTCAACGGTTTCGGGCGAATGTCTCGGATGTTACCATGTTGTAATCTAAATGATAATAAGCGGTTGGGCTGCTCTCGGGCCGAGGGTGTCTGTCCCGACCTCCGTTCAGCCTGAGCGAAGTCGAAGGCCAAGGGATGACGGCGACCGCGCCGCGATGGCCGGGCGTGCGCTTCGACTTCGCTCAGCGCGAACGGATGATGGGGTTCGGTTGGCCGTCCGCCTAAGGCTGGACCTCTTTGCCCTCCCAGTCGAACAGCTTGCCGCTGTCGGGCGCCTTCAGCCCGTCGATCACGTCGAGCAATTGCACCGCCGCACGGTCGGGCGCGAACAGGCCGCCGGGGCGGACATGGCCCTGAAACGGCCGAGACAGCGCGGTATCGACCGTGCCGGGATGCAGCGCGACGACGATGGAGCGGTCGTTGCGCCGCTTATGCTCGATGGCGAGCGTGCGAATGAACTGGTTGAGCGCGGCCTTGGACGCGCGATAGCCGTACCATCCGCCCATGCGATTGTCGGAGATCGACCCGACCCGCGCCGACAGCGCCGCGAAGATCGTCCGGCCGGTGCGCGGCATCAGGGGGAGCAGATGCTTGGCGACCAGCGCCGGGCCGATGGCATTGACCGCGAAATTGCGGGCGAGCCACAAGGGGTCGAGTTGGTCGATCGCCTTTTCCGGGCCGTGTTCTCCGTCATGGAGCAGGCCGGTTGCTACGATGACGAGATCGGGGGCTGGGCCCTGCGCGATGCGCCGCGCCGCCGCCGCGATGCTGGCTTCGTCCTCCAGATCGAGATGCGCGTCCCCGGCCATGGACCGGGCAAAGCGGGCGACCGCCACACCTTCTTCCTCCAGCGCATCGGCGATGGCCGCGCCGATCCCGCCCGATGCGCCGATGACGACGGCCTGCTTCCATTCGGTCATCGCACGAACCTCCATGTCGTCGGCGTGCTCGCCTCGGCATCGAACGCATAGCCGTCGCTGTCGAAGCCGCGCATCGCGTCGGTATCGGTGATGGCATGCTCGATCATCCAGCGCGCCATCGCCCCGCGCGCCTTCTTCGCGTGGAAGCTGACGAAGCGGTCGCCTTCGCGGAAATCGACCGCGATGACGCGGATCGCGGGGGGCAGCTTGCCCTCGACCGAATGCCAATATTCCTGGCTGGCGAGGTTCAGGATGGCGCCCGATCCTTCCGCCTCGACTTCCTTCGCCAGATGCTCGGCGATCCGGTTCCCCCACCAGTCGGTCAGCTTGTCGCCACGCGGAGCCCAGCGGGTGCCCATCTCCAGCCGATAGGGCCGCATCGCATCCAGCGGCCGGAGAAGGCCGTAAAGACCCGACAGCATCCGCAAATGATCCTGCGCGAACAGGATCGCGGGTTCGTCCAGCGTCTTGGCCTCCAGCCCGGTATAGACGTCGCCGGCAAAGGCGAACATGGCGGGACGTTCGGGCGCGGTCGCGAAGTCGCGGAACCGATCGGCATTCAGCTTGGCGAGCGCGGGCGAAATGCGCATCAACGCACTCAGCTTGTCTTCGCCCAGCCCGGCGGCGGCACCGGCCAGCATAGCGGCCTCTGCAGCGAAATGGGGCTTGGTGGGTGCGAGGTCGGGCAGGGGGCTCTTGTAATCGAGCGTCTTGGCGGGGGAGATGACGGCAATCATGATGGCCGCCGCGCTAGCGCCGGGAGCGTTCGCGTTCAATCCGCGTTCAGCGGTTGAGGGGTAGGGGAGGACCGGATCATCGCATTGCTTGAACGGGACGCGCGCTGTCCCTATCAAGCCCGTCAGATACGGTTCTGGACCCGACAGGCTCTATTCTTGGAGAAAATTCGCATGAAGATCATCCCGAAGCTCGCGCTTGCGGCTGTGCTGGCGACGAGTGTGAGTGGAGTTGCCCTGACCGTTCCGGCTGCGGCACAGAAGAAGAAGGAAGAAGCGGGCGGCCTGAAGCTGAGCCCCGAGGCGCTGAAGGCCGCGCAGGCCGCCCAGCCCGTGCTTCAGCAGAAGAACTACGCCGCCGCCGAACCGCTGGTCGCCGCCGTCGAAACCGCCGCCAAGACCGAGGACGACAAGTATATCGCGGCGGCACTGCGCTACGAACTCGAATCGGGCAAGCTGTTCGCGGCCCAGCAGGCCAATCCGAACGCGCCGGTCGATGAAGCCGCGCTCGCCAAGCCGCTCGACGCGCTGATCGCCAGCCCCTCGACCCCGGCGGCGGACAAGCCGCGCTACCTATTCCGTCGCGGCGCGCTGGCCTATAACGGCAAGCAGTATCCGATCGCCCTGCAATATTTCAACCAGGCCAAGCAGCTCGGCTATAACGATCCGAACCTGCCGATGCTGATCGTCAAGGCGAAGATGGATTCGGGCGATGTCGCCGGCGCCAATGCCGAACTGGCGAGCGCGATCGACCAGATGACGGCTTCCGGCCAGAAGGCCCCGGAGGACTATTACAAGTACGCCATCGGTCGCGCGAACAAGGCCAAGATGGTCCCCGAGACGTTGTCCTGGATGCGCAAGTGGATCATTGCCTATCCGACCGCGCAGAACTGGCGCAACTCGCTGGTCATCTATGGCTTGCAGCCGGGTTCGCTGGCGACGCTGGACAAGAACCAGCGCCTCGACCTGTTCCGACTGATGCGCGCCACCAAGTCGCTGGCCGACCAGAACGACTATATGGAATATGCGCAATATGCGACGGACAAGGGCCTGCCGGCGGAAGCCGAGACGGTGCTGAAGGAAGGCATCGCTTCGGGCAAGATCCCCGCGGGCAATGCCACCGCCAAGGCGATGCTGGCCGCCGCGGCCGCCAAGAGCCGCCAGGAGGGTTCGCTCGCCCCGACCGAGGCGCGCGCCAAGTCCGCCGCCGACGGCAAGCTCGCCGCGCTGACCGCCGAAGCCTATTATGGCCAGGGCAATTACGCCAAGGCCGCCGAGCTGTACCGCGCCGCGCTGCAAAAGGGCGGCGTGGATGCGAATGAGGTGAACACCCGCCTCGGCATCGCGCTGGCGGCACAGGGCGACAAGGCCGGTGCCAAGGCCGCCTTCGACGCGGTCCAGGGCCAGCCGCGTGCCGATCTGGCGGGTTTTTGGAAGACCTATCTGGACGCCCAGGCATAAGGCCGACGACCCCCGCGCCGACGAGGCGCGGGGGTTTTTGGTGGTGGCCCGTTAATGACGCGGGCCGGGCCCAATAACCCTGGCTCCGTTGAGCCTGAGCCAAGTCGGAGGCCATGGGCCTCACCCTGTTGAGGGCGAGGAGCATGCACTTCGACTTCGCTCAGTGCGAACGGAGGGTGGAATTTGGGCCGATGGGTGCCGTTCTTACTCGCGCATCCCTAACTTCCGTTCAGCCTGAGCGAAGTCGAAGGCCACGGGATTCTATGCCGTCCAAGGCGGGTTCGAGACCACACTTCGACGACCGCCGTATCGACGGCAAAAAGCCCGCCGCCTCAACCCCACGAAAAAAGCCGACCATCCCCACGGACGATCGGCTCTTCATTGCGCAAGAAAACCCCGCTCAGTCCGCTTCGATCGGTATTCCCGACACCTGCTTGGCGGTCCGGATAGTCAGCGACGTCTTGACGCTCGCGACATTGGGGGCGGGCGTCAGGTGCGTCGTCAGGATTTCCTGGAAGCTCTTCAAGTCCGACGCGACGATCTTCAGGATGAAGTCGATCTCACCGTTCAGCATATGACATTCGCGCACTTCGGGTATGCCCGCTACATGCGCCTCGAACGTCGCGAGGTCGTGCTCGGCCTGGCTGCGCAGTGACACCATCGCGAAGACGGTGATCGGGAAACCCAATCGCGCGGCGTCCAGATCGGCATGATAGCCCCGGATCGCGCCCGCTTCCTCCAGCGCGCGGACACGGCGCAAACAGGGGGGCGCCGTCAATCCCACTCGCTCGGCCAGTTCGACATTGGTCATACGGCCGTCGGCCTGCAACAGCGCCAGGATTTGCCGATCGATGCGATCGAGCGCCATTACACGATACTCCACATAAAAAGCCGATTCCCTATGCTCTGATCCGGCGGACTATAAGAAAATTACGCACTACCGCAATTCTCTCATATTGCAACGCCATGGATCTGGATATTTGCAGGTTACCAGTTGGAAGGATAAGGACGTTAAGACAGGCTGGTTACGGCGATACAGCCATGCGAGAAGGGAGCTAAGTGCGGTTCGACGATAGCCTGGCGACGATTTTATCGGCTGACATGCGCTCGCCCTTCGGCGCGCAGACCGCCTGGCGGCAGCTTGTCGACCTGATGGCGCGTGGCCGTGTTCCGGCCGACTCGCCGATGTTGAACCGGCTTCACCAGTTGCGCGATTCGGTGCCGGAGGATGTCCGCGCGGCCAGCGGGCGCATGTTGAGCGCCGGTCATCCGCCCGCCGAACTGGTCGCCTTCTTCTCGCAGGACAGCTTGTCGGTCGCGGCTCCGGTTCTTCGCGGCGTCACGCTGGCCGACGATGAATGGCTGGCGCTCCTGCCGCTGCTGTCGCCCGGCGCACGCTCGGTGCTGCGCCATCGGCGCGATCTGTCAGATACGGTCGAGCGTGGGCTGGAAAGTTTCGGCGCGGTCGATTTCGTCCTCCCCAACCTGGCTGAACCGATGCCGGTGGAAGGGGAAGAGCCGGTGTTCGAAACCGCACCGGTGGTGGCCGAACCTGCTGCCGCCACGCCTCGCGAAATGTCGATCGAGCCTGAGGCGGCGGACCCGGCCTCGCTCTCTGACGATGCGTTTCCAGAGGAAGACAGCCTGCCGCTGTCCGTGCTGCTTGATCCGGTGCCGACCCAGGCGGCGACGCCTTTCGTCGCCTTGGGCCAGGTGGCGCGCGGGCTGCCCTTCATGGCGGAAGCGCTCCGTCATGCCGAGGCACCCGCTGCACCGCCACGCTACGAAATCGCCGATCTGGTCGCCCGGATCGAGGCCTTCAATCAGCGGCGCGAGGCAGCGCCCGACACCCCCCATGGCGATGCGGGACCGGCGCATTTCGATTTCGAAACCGATGTCCATGGCCTGATCCTGGGCGTCGAGGGGGTCACGCGCGGCCCCCTGGTGGGGGTGAGCATCGCGGAGACCGCCGCACAAGGGTTGGCGCAATTCGATGGCGTCGCGATGGGGGCGTTCCGTCGCCGCTCGCCCTTCCGGGACGCCCGGCTGGAAATCGGCGGGTCTTCCGCGGCGGCGGGGTCGTGGCGGGTGTCAGCCATGCCCTATTTCGACCCGGCGACGGGTAGCTTTGCGGGCTATCGCGGCAGCGGTCGGCGACCACGCCGGGACGAGATCGCCAATGTCCGCGAGACGGCGGCCGTGGCCGAGACGGCCTCATCCGATTCGCTCCGGCAATTGGTGCATGAGTTGCGCACCCCGGCCAATGCGGTGGCGGGCTTTGCCGAACTGATTGAAAGCGAACTTCTGGGCCCCGTCGCCCCCGTCTATCGCAACCGGGCCAGCGCGATCCGGTCGATGGCGGCGGACCTGCTCGCGTCGGTCGAGGATCTCGACACGGCGGCGCGGATCGAGGGGCGGGTGCTGGAGCTTCGCCCGACGGTCGTGCCGTTTGCGCCGTTGATCCAGCGCATTCTGGTCGAACTCAGGCCGCTGGCCGAGTTGCGGCGCGCGGAAATCCGGTTCGACCCACCCTCCGTGGCCATCGCCGCATTGGCCGACGACCGTGCGAGCGAGCGGCTGGTGACGCGCCTGTTCTCGGTGTTGCTGTCGAACTGCGTGGTCGGCGAACGCCTGACAGCCAGCCTTTCGGTGGAGCAGGGCATGGCCGTTCTGCGCGTCGACCGCCCGCTGTCGCTGACCGTCGAGACGGAGGCGGCGTTGCTGAGCGAGGCGGGGGACGAGGACCAGCGTGACGGCGCGCCCTTGCTGGGCACCGGCTTCTCGCTGCGCCTGATCGACAAGCTGGGGGCCGAGATGGGCGGGGGGCTGACCATCGGGTTGCACCGGGTCGTTCTCGCTTTGCCTCTCGGCGGCGATCAGCGCGCGGGGCAGGCGTCGATCCTCTGACCGTGCCGACGGCCGCTTGCCCCTGGCGTCCCGATCCCGCGAGTGCGGCGGAACGCATCGACTGGCCGGAGGAGTTCGGTCGTCGTTTCCTGGTCACCGTCGATGTCGAGGAGGAGTTCGATTGGACGGCTCCGCTCGACCGGCGACATCGCTCGACCAGGGCGATGCGAGCGTTTGCGCCGGCGCACCGCCGCTTTGCCGAGGCCGGGGTCGGGCTGACCTGCATGGTCGACTATCCGGTTGCGGTCGATGCGGCGTCGATCGCGGCCCTCTCCGAATGTCTGGACGATGGCCGGTCGGAGATCGGGGCACAGCTTCACGCCTGGGTCACGCCCCCGCATGAGGAGGTGGTCGATCCGTTCACCAGCCATGCGGGCAATCTGCCTCCCGCATTGGAGGCGGCAAAGCTCGATCGGTTGACCGACGCCATCACCGCCTCGTTCGGGCGGGCGCCGCGCATCTTCCGCTCCGGGCGCTATGGGCTGGGGCCATCCTCGCTGCCGCTGCTGGCCGAGCGGGGTTATCGGATCGACAGCTCGATGCGGGCGCTGCACGATTATGGCGGCGGCGGCGGCATGGACTTCAGCGGGATCGGCCCGCATGGCTTTCGCCGTGACGGGTTGATCGAGCTGCCGCTGACCAGTGTCTATACGGGCTTGCTGCGCGGGCGGGGGCAGGCCCTCTATCCCCGTGCGGGGCTGCTTCCCCATGGCCGGGGCGCGATGGCGCGGCTGGGGCTGTTGTCCCGCGTTCCCCTGACGCCCGAAGGGGTGGGTATCGGGGATGCGCTCGCCGCGATCGATCGGGCGCTGGCGGATGGTGTGCGGCTGCTGACCTTTTCCTTCCACTCGCCGACCCTGGAGCCGGGGCACACCCCCTATGTCCGCAATGCGCGGGACCGGGAAATGTTCGATCGCTGGTGGGATGCGGTGTTCGAGCGCCTCGCGCGGCACGGGGTGACCACGACCACCGTTTCCGAAATTCTCGCCGTGCTGGATCGCCCGAAGGGTTGAGCCGGGCGGCGGTCGAACCGCCCGGCTCGTCTGGCCTTAGCGCTTCATCGCCTCGATCAGCTTCTTCACGTCCTGGCTGCGGCCGCGCGGCAGAATCAGGACATCGTCGCCGCTCGCCACGATGATGAGGTCCTCGACATCCACCGCCGCGACGCGGACCCGGTCGGTGCGGATCAGGCAGTTGCGGGTGTCGATGGCCAGCACCTCGCCGCGATGGCTGTTGCCGAACATGTCCAGATCGCTGATCGCGTGAAGCGCGTCCCAGCTTCCGACATCGTTCCAGCCCATCGATACGGGCACCACGGCCACGCGGTCCGCGCGCTCCATCACCGCATAGTCGATCGAATCGGACGGGCAGGCGGCGAACTCCGCCTCGTCGGGGACCAGGCGCTTGTCCTCGCGCCGCGCCGCCCGCATCGCCTTTTCGGCGGCGACCAGCATTTCCGGCGCATGCTGGCCCAACTCCTCCAGATAGCGGTCGGCGCGGAACAGGAAGATGCCACCGTTCCAGGCATAGTCGCCGCGTGCCAACATCGCCTCGGCGCGCTCCAGTCGGGGTTTCTCGACGAAGCGCGCGACCTGATGCACGCCCTTGGCGATCTCGCGCCCGACCTGGATATAGCCGTAGCCCGTCTCGGGCTTGTCGGGGGCGATGCCGAAGGTCGCCAGCCACCCCTGCGACACCATGGGCAACGCCGAGCGGATCGCGGCGTGGAAGGCGTCGAGATCGGCGATCACATGATCCGAGGGCATGACCAGCAGCACTTCCTCGGGCCGGGCGGCGAGGGCGGCCAGCGCGATGGCGGGCGCGGTGTTGCGCGCCACCGGCTCCAGGATCAGCAGTTGCGGCGCGGTTCCGGCTTCGACCAGTTGCCGCTCGACCAGATCGGCGTGCCGCTGTCCGGCGACGACGATGGGGGCCGCGAACCCGTTGGAATTGGTCCGCTGCGCCGTCAGTTGGAGCATGGTTTCATCGGAGGTGATGGGAAGAAGCTGCTTGGGCATCTCCGGTTTGGACATCGGCCACAACCGGGTGCCGGACCCGCCGGAGAGGATGACCGGCACGATCTGATTATTCATGAATGCCCCTTCAAATTGCCGTACAGCCAGTGGGATCGGTGTGTACGATCGTCTCGTCACGCGCCACAACGCATTTCTTCACGTTTCGTTTGTCATTTATTGCAAAAATTATGGACGGTTGCGCGACGGGGCGCATGGGGACGATCGCCAGATAGATGATCCGCCTGTTTAAACATTATGTCCCACACGCCGCGCTCCTGCTCGGGTTGGTCGATTTCCTGCTGCTGATCGTGGCGGCGGAGCTGGGCTGGTTGATCCGCGCGCGACAGATCGGCTTCCCCCCCGGAACGCTGGTCGAGCGCTTGCCCCAGGTGCTCAGCTTCGCCCTCCCGCTCCAGATCGCGTTGTTGGCGGTGGGGGGCTATGCGGCGGCGTCGTTCCTCTCGTTGCGCTTCGCGGCGGCACGGTTGATGGTGGCGGTTTCGATGGGGGTGATCCTCCTGTCGCTGATCTTCTTCTTCTTTCCAGGGCTGTCCTATTGGCGCTCCAGCCTGTTCTTCTCGATGCTGATCGCCATCGTCCTGCTGGTGCTGGAGCGGGCGCTGATGGGACGGATGCTGGGCGGCGATCGGTTCAAGCAGCGGGTCATCCTGATGGGCGCGGGCGACCGGGCCGCCGCGATCATGGCGCTGGCGCGGCAGCCGGGATCGAACTTCGTGGTCGCCGGGGCAATCGCGATGAACGACGCGGAGACGGCGGTTCCCGATGCCGTCCCGCGCAGCGCCATTCCCAATCTTCAGGAATTCGTCATCGAGCGGGAGGCGACGGAGGTCGTGCTGGCCTTGCAGGAACGTCGCAACGCCTTGCCCTATCAGGACCTGCTGCGCGTTCGCACGACCGGGGTGCAGGTATATGAACTTTCCAGCTTTCTGGAGCGGCAGACGGGTCGCATCGATCTCGCCTCGGTCAGCCATAGCTGGCTGATCTTTTCGGAAGGCTTCGCCTCGGGCCGGATGTGGTCGGCGATGTTCAAGCGCACCTTCGATATCACGGTGAGCCTGATCCTGCTGGTCTTAGCGGTGCCGGTGATCCTGTTGACCGGGATCGCCATCCGGCTGGAGTCGCGTGGCCCCGCCTTTTATCGCCAGCGCCGGATCGGCCTGTTCAACCAGCCCTTCGACATATTAAAGCTGCGTTCGATGCGTCAGGATGCGGAAATCGCAGGGCAAGCCGTCTGGGCCGAGAAGGACGACCCGCGCATCACGCGGATCGGGCGGTTCATCCGCAAGGTGCGGATCGACGAATTGCCGCAAATCTGGTCGGTGCTGATGGGCGAGATGAGCTTCGTCGGCCCGCGCCCCGAACGCCCGCAATTCGTCGAGCAATTGGAACAACAAATCCCCTTCTATGCCGAGCGACATATGGTGAAGCCGGGGATCACCGGCTGGGCACAGCTCAACTATCCCTATGGCGCGTCGATCGAGGATGCGCGGCACAAGCTGGAATATGACCTGTATTACGCCAAGAATTATTCGCCCTTCCTCGACGCGCTGATCCTGTTGCAGACGCTGCGGGTGATCCTCTGGCCGACGGGCGCACGATAGGCGTGAGTGAGGCGACGAAGCCGCCTTATGCCGGACGTGATCGGCGTCGCTCGACCCCCTATCCGATGCTGCGGCGCAAGCGTCGCATCTGGCGACGGCGTTCGATCCGGCGGCGGATCAGGATCGTCGCGGTCCTGGCGGCCATCGCCCTGGCGATCGCGGGGCTGCTGACCCTGCTTTACAGCGGCAGTCCCCCGGTCGATCCGGCGCAGGCGCTGCGGCGCGCGACCCTGGCGCTGGAGGCGGGAAATTACCATGCCGCGCACGATCAGGCGCGGCAGGCCGCCGGGGCCGACCCTCGCTCGGGCCAGGCGCAGATGATGCTCGCGCGGACCAGCCTGTTGCTGGGGCAGGGGGTGACGGCGGAGGCCGCGCTCGACCGTGCGCTGGTCGATGGAGTGCCGAGGGTCCGGACGCTCGCCGATCGGGCGGAGGCCCGGCTGTTGCTGGGCAATGTCGCCGGGGCGCAGGACGCGGTGAACCGGATGCCCGCCGAGCGCGATGCCGCGATGATGCGTGTCGCCGCACAGCTTCGCGCACGGCAGGGCAAGGGCGGTGCCGTGCTTCGCCGAAGCCTGGAGCAACTGGTCGCCCGCTTTCCCGATGATGCGCGGGGCTGGACCGATCTGGGGCGCAGTCGCTTCGGGGCGGGGGACATGGACGGCGCGACGCAGGCGGCGGCGCGGGCGGCGGCGCTGGCCCCCGCCGACCCCGCCGCGCTGACCTTGCAGGGGGAGGTGGTGCGCGCCCGCTACGGCCTGACCGCCGGTCTTCCCTGGTTCCGGGCGGCCCTGGCGCGCGATGCCTATTATCATCCCGCCCTCATCCAATATGCCGCGACACTGGGCGATTTGGGTCGGGCGTCCGATGCGGTAGCGGCGACGCGGACCGCGCTGATCTCCGAACCCGGCAGTCCCGAGGCCCTGTATCTGCAAGCGGTGATCGCCGCGCGGGCGGGCCAATATGCGCTGGCGCAGCATGCGCTGCAATTGACTGGGGGCGCCTTGGCCGCCCGGCCTTCGGTCGCCTTGCTGGACGGCGCGCTGGCCTATGCGCAGGGCCGCCCGCAGCGAGCCGTGCGGGTCTGGTCGCGGCTGGTGACGATGCAGCCGATGAACGTCGCGGCACGACGCTTGCTGGCCTTGGCGCAGATCGGGATCGGCGACCGAGCGGCGGCGCTGGCGACGCTTCGCCCGATCCTGTCGCGCGCGGATGCCGATGGCTATGCGCTTCGCTTGGCCGCCATGGCGCGAGCGGGGGATGGCAGCGCACTGATCGACCGGATCGCCAAGGCGCAGCGGGGCGATGCCGCCATCTTCCGTTCGGACCGTCCGGTCGGCGACCTGTCGCTCGCCGCCGTCGGCTCGCCGACCGACCCGACCTATGCGCTGGGGCTGATCCGGGGGCTCGCAAGCCATGGCGCTCAGGCGGCCGCCTTGCAAAAGGCGCAGGCGCTGGTCCGTGTCAGCCCCGGCGCAGCGGTCGCGCAAATGGCCTATGGCGATATGCTCGCGGTGACGGGACGCATGACCGAGGCGGTCGGGCCCTATGCCCGCGCGGCCAATCTGACCTTTGACGAGCCCGCCATGCTGCGGCTGATCGACGCCTATCAGCGTATCGGCCAGTCCCGCGCGGCGGCGACGGCGCTGGGGCTGTATCTGTCGCAAAACCCGCAAAGCGTGCCCGCCCGCCGGCTGTTGGCGGCGTGGCAGATGGCCGCAGGTCAATGGGACGACGCCATCGAGACGCTGGAGGGGTTGCGGACGCAACTGGGGCCAGGCGACATTGCGTTGCTGCACGATCTGGCCATCGCCTATGCCGAGAGCGGCGACGGGGTGGTGGCGCGGCGTTATGCTGCGGCGGCCTATCGGCTCGGCCCGATGAATGCCGGGGTGGCGGATGCTTACGGTGTCGCGCTCGCCGCCGATGGCGAGGAAGCGGGCGCGCGGCAGTTGTTCGACAAGGCACTGGCTTTGGCGCCCGGCGATCCCGTCATCCTGAGGCATCGCGCTGCGCTATAGGCCCGGTGCTTGGCAGGAGGCGGGGGGCGTGGTTAGAGGCACGCCATGACCGACCTCGACCCCAGAATATTCGAACGCATCGCCGCCGCGCTCGAACGTCTTGCCCCGCCGCCTCAGCCTTCCGCCGATCCGCTCGCGCATCCGGCCTATCTGTGGCGGAACGGCGTGCTTACCGCCGCGCGCGGTTTTGCGCCGGTGCCCTTGTCGCTTCTTCAGGGATTGGATCGTCAGCGCGAATCGCTGATCGCCAATCTGGAGCGACTGGCGGACGGCCATGCGGCACAGGACGTACTGCTCTGGGGCGCGCGGGGTACGGGCAAGTCCGCGCTGGTCAAGGCGGGCGTCGCCGCCGTGCAGCACCAGCGCCCCGGTCGGCTGGCGCTGGTATCCGTCGATACGCTCGACAGCCTGCCCGAACTGTTCGGCGTTCTGGAGGGCGTCGACCGTGCCTTTGCGGTGTTCATCGACGATCTGGGGTTCGACGGCGCAAGCGAGGCGCGGGCGCTGCGCTCGCTGCTCGACGGCGGGGCGGAGGCGCGCCCCGCACACGTCCGGTTGCTGGTCACGTCGAACCGGCGCCACCTGCTGCCCCGCGATCTGGGCGAGCAGGACAGTGCGATCAATCCGCGCGACGTGGTGGACGACCAACTGGCGCTGTCCGATAGGTTCGGGTTGAGCCTGGGTTTCCATACGCTCGACCAGGACGGCTATCTGGCGATCGTACGGGCCTATGCCGATCGCTACGACCTGCCGTTCGACGGGGCGGAGGCGATCAACTGGGCGACGCGCCGGGGCAACCGTTCGGGCCGTGTGGCGTGGCAATATGTGGTCGACCTGGCGGGCCGGATGGGGCGGTCGCTGTAATAATTTCAGCGACAGATGAAAAAGCGCTTGCGCCCGTCCGAACCGCTGGCTATTGGCGCGCCTCCAGCACGGATCGGCCTTCCCGAAAGGCTTAGAAAACCGATCCGTACTCTCTAGTCGGGGAGTAGCTCAGCCTGGTAGAGCACTGCCTTCGGGAGGCAGGGGCCGGAGGTTCGAATCCTCTCTCCCCGACCATTTCACACCATTGTAATCACCTCCAAAAGGAGGCCCCGCCGGCACCTCGGCGGATCGGCTTATTCCGGTGTCAATCCGGTGCGATTGGCGAGCCGTCCCCATTTCCCACTGATATGTTCGCTCGCGGCGTTGCGCGCTCATATGCGAAGAGGGCGACCTTCCGGTCGCCCTCCCGCTTGATGCTGTGTCCTGGATACGGTCGATATGAACCGGTGGGCCCGTTGTCGCACGCCGGGGCCTCCTAGTCAGGAACGGTGCCGATCCCCGTCAGCCATCAAGTATCTTAGAGATCGTCAGAGTTTGGGACCGCCCATGCCGCGTTCGAAAAGCGGAATACTGCCAGTTCGTAGTCAGGCTCCACCGCTGCGACGATTGGCATCAGGTAATTCCTCACGGCTTCGGAACTGTCCGTCGGCATAAGGCCACAATATAGCCCCTTCGGGAGCTTATAGATATGACCGCTATCGCCTCGGATCTTCCGATCGAAGCCAGCACCTCCCATCAAGTCGTGCAGGTCATTGTAGGCCTCACCAGGCGGTGGCCCATTAAGCTCGATGCGCACTGCAAACATATTCATCAATGTACCCTTCTGTGACGTCGGGATATTTCCGACCAACAAAAGAATAATTGAGAGGTGGCCTTGTCCGCATGTATAGTAATTTTGTCACATCGCCGCGGTGACCGGCGGTGGAATCCCGATATGGTACAAGGTTGGGCCAATCAGAAAAACTCGGCCTTCCAGAGCGACGAGAAAATTCGACGAATCACTCGATTAACAGTCGAACGGAAATGGCTGTTTTCTGCGGGCCTTCCCAGCGATCGTGTAAAGAAAAACCGCCCCGCAATGGCGTTGCGAGGCGGTCACGATAGAAGCGGGCCAGGGCTTGGAAAGTCACTGGCCACGCTCCACTACGGATCGATCAGTGCGTGCTGTGCAGCGACGGACGGTCGGCGGACAGGCCGGACGGAGCGAGCTTGGTGTTCAGAACCCAGCCGACATTGTCGTTCTCATCCGCGACTTCCCACCACAGGCCGTTCTTCGTCCCGGTCGGATAGACGGTCGATCCGGCCGGGATCGTGCGAATCACATTGCCCGAGGCCGCCGCGCTGCTCCGTAGGGCGATATCGGCCTGCGCCGTGAAGGTCTTGGCGGGCGCGGCCTCGGCCGTTCCGGCGGCCCCCGGCGTGATGAGGCCCAGGCCGCTCACCAGCTTCGAATAGGCCTGGATGAACGACAGGGTCACGATGCGGCCGATATCGGTATTGTCGTAGCCGCCACCCACGGCCCCGGCGACCGCGAAGAAGCCGCCGCCGCCCAGCGACAGATTGTTCTTGGCGGCATAGCCCTCTTCGGTGGCGATCGTCTCGGTGGTGCGGACATTGGTCAGCGAGAGGACGGTGTTGGCCTCCATCTTCTTCGACTTGATGCCGCCCAGCAGGCCGCCGACGCGCCCGCCCAGCAAGCCGCCGATGCCCGCCGCCGCGCCGCTGCCGCTGGTATTGGAATTGGCGCCCTGTACCTCCGCGACCAGGACATAGTCCGCCGCCTTCACCTGACCCTGGCCGACATTCGATCCGCGTTGCAGGCCCAGATTGCCGCCAAGCGCACGTTCGCGTTCCGCCGCATTCAGACCCGCACCGCGATCGACCAGGTTGAAGCAGCCGGACCGCTGGACCAGCACCTTCAGCAGCTTGGACGGGGGTGCGAGGTTCCAGGCGCCCGTTACGCTCGACGTGTCGCCATCGACGATCGACAGCGTGCCCAGCTTGCGGGCGCAATGCGGCACGTCATTCGCGGTGGCTTCCTGCAAACGCTGCCCACTGCTCGGCTTGGCGAGCTTCTGGGCGGCGACGGGGCCGGAGACGATCAGGCCAAGGCTGGCGATGACGGTGGCGAGGGACGATTTGATCACGGTAAGCTCCCCAACAAACCGCACGGCCTTCAGGGATTGCCGCCCCCATGACCGTGCATCCTGCGCAGGCGTCTAGCACTCCGACGCAGGACAGGCTAGGCGCTGCGGGATCATGACCACGCCGCTCGACAAGATTCGCAATTTCTCCATCATCGCGCATATCGACCATGGCAAGTCGACACTTGCCGATCGCCTGATCCAGTTCACCGGTGGCCTGACCGACCGCGAGATGAGCGAACAGGTTCTCGACAATATGGAGATCGAGAAGGAACGCGGCATCACCATCAAGGCGCAGACCGTGCGCCTGGCGTACAAGGCGCAGGACGGCGAGACGTACACGCTGAACCTGATGGACACGCCGGGCCATGTCGACTTCGCCTATGAGGTCAGCCGGTCGCTGGCCGCCTGCGAAGGCGCGCTGCTGGTCGTCGATGCCGCGCAGGGCGTCGAGGCGCAGACGCTGGCCAATGTCTATCAGTCGATCGAGCATGACCATGAGATCGTGCCCGTCATCAACAAGATCGATCTGCCCGCCGCCGAACCCGAAAAGGTCCGCGCCGAGATCGAGGATGTGATCGGCATCGATGCCTCGGGCGCGGTGCTGGCCAGCGCCAAGTCGGGCATCGGCATCGGCGACATCCTGGAATCGATCGTCAAGAATATCCCGGCCCCGAAGGGCGATGCGACCGCGCCGCTGAAGGCGATGCTGGTCGATAGCTGGTACGACCCCTATCTGGGCGTCGTCATCCTGGTCCGCGTCATGGAAGGGACGCTGAAAAAAGGGCAGCAGATCAAGTTCATGCAGGCGGGCACCACCCACCTGATCGACCGGGTCGGCTGTTTCCGTCCCAAGATCGAGCAACTGACCGAACTGGGCGTGGGCGAGATCGGCTTCATCACCGCGCAGATCAAGGACGTGGCGCAGGCGCGGGTCGGCGACACGCTGACCGACGCCAAGAAGCCGACCGAGCAGGCGCTGCCGGGCTTCAAGGAAGTCCAGCCGGTGGTGTTCTGCGGCCTGTTCCCGGTGGATGCCAACGACTTCGAAAAGCTGCGCGAGTCGATCAGCAAGCTGCGGCTGAACGATGCCTCGTTCAGCTTCGAGATGGAAACCTCGGCAGCGCTCGGCTTCGGTTTTCGTTGCGGCTTCCTGGGCCTGCTGCATCTGGAGATCATCCAGGAGCGGCTGACCCGCGAATATGACCTTGATCTCATCACCACCGCGCCCTCGGTGGTGTACCAGATCGAACTGAGCCATGACGGCGGCCAGATCGACCTGCACAACCCCGCCGACATGCCCGATCCCAACAAGATCGCGTCGATCAGCGAACCGTGGATCGAGGCGACCATCTATGTCCCCGACGAATATCTGGGTTCGATCCTGAAGCTGTGCCAGGACCGGCGGGGCATCCAGAAGAACCTGACCTATGTCGGCGGGCGGGCGCAAGCGACCTATGAACTGCCGCTCAACGAAGTCGTGTTCGATTTCTACGACCGGCTGAAGTCGCTGTCCAAGGGCTATGCCAGCTTCGACTATCATCAGATCGGCTATCGCGAGGGTGACCTCGTGAAGATGAGCATCCTGGTCAACGAAGAGCCGGTCGACGCGCTGTCAATGATCGTGCACCGCGGCACGGCCGAGACGCGCGGGCGCGGCATGTGCGAGCGGCTGAAGGAACTCATCCCACGCCACCTGTTCAAGATACCGATCCAGGCGGCGATCGGCGGCAAGGTGATCGCGCGCGAGACGATCAGCGCCATGCGCAAGGACGTGACCGCGAAATGCTATGGCGGCGACGCAACGCGTAAGCGCAAGCTTCTGGAAAAGCAGAAAAAGGGTAAGGCCAAGATGCGCGAGTACGGCTCGGTCAGCATCCCCCAGGAAGCCTTCATCGCCGCCCTTCGCATGGGCGACGAAGCGTAAACCCTTTATTCCTCCCCAAGCTTTGCTTGGGGAGGGGGACCAGCGAAGCTGGTGGAGGGGCATAGACGCCATTCCAGACAGCATTTACCGCCTCCCCAAACGGGGAAAAAATCGTTCCTTGCGCGTTACAGCCAAAAGCCGCCATCACGGCGCTTCAGGGGGGACGCCTTCGATGAAACCATTTTCCATCCTCGCGCTATTCGGCGCGCTGAGTGTGTCGGTGCCCGCCGTCGCGCAGAATCGCGCGCCCCTGGTTCTTGCCGCCGCCAGCCTTCAAGAATCGATGACCGCCGCCGCCGATAGCTGGGCGAAGAAGGGGCATACTCGCCCCGTCATCTCCTTCGCCGCCTCCTCGGCTTTGGCGCGACAGGTGCAGGCGGGGGGCACGGCCGATCTGTTCGCCTCGGCGGACGAGGAATGGATGGACGTCCTGCAGAAGGACGGGCTGCTCGCCGACCGGACCCGCAGCGCCTTTCTGGGCAATCGGCTGGTCGTCATCGCGCCAGCGGGCAAGGGCGGTCAGGTGACCACGCGGACGCTGGCAAAGACGCTGTCCGCGGGGCCGCTCGCCATGGCCGATACGGATAGCGTGCCGGCGGGCAAATATGGCAAGGCCGCGCTCGAAAAGCTGGGCGCATGGAGCGCCGTCGCCCCGCATGTCGTGCGAGCGGAGAATGTCCGCGCCGCGCTGGCTTTGGTCGAGCGGGGAGCCGCACCTTACGGCATCGTCTATGCGACGGATGCCAAGGCGTCGCCGCGAGTCCAAGTCGTCGGCCTGTTCCCGGCGGCCAGCCATAGCCCGATCACCTATCCGCTCGCCCGGTTGAAGGCCTCCACCAACCCCCAGGCCGAAGGCTTCCGCCGCTTCCTGCTGTCGAGCGAGGGCAAGGCGATCTTCCGGCGTTACGGTTTCTCGACGCGATGACGGCCTGATGCTGTCACCCGAGGAATGGGGGATCGTCCGGCTATCGTTGCTCGTGGGCGGCACGGCGATGCTGGTGACCCTGCCGATCGCGTTCGTCCTGGCATGGCTGTTGGCGCGGGGGCGGTTTCCGGGGCGGGTGCTGCTCGACGGCATCGTCCATCTGCCATTGGTAGTCCCGCCGGTGGTGACCGGCTGGGTGTTGCTCCTCGCCTTCGGGCCGGAGGGGCCGATCGGTCGCTGGCTGAGCGAATGGTTCGGGGCGACCGTGCTGTTCCGCTGGACCGGCGCGGCGATCGCGGCGGCGGTGATGGCTCTGCCACTGGTCGTGCGGGCGATTCGCCTTTCGATCGAGGCGGTTGATCCCCGTCTGGAACAGGCCGCGCGAACGCTGGGCGCGGGGCGGGCCCGAGTCTTTGCAACCATCACCCTGCCATTGTGCGCGCCGGGGATATTGGCGGGCCTCGTGCTCGGTTTCGCCCGTTCGATCGGGGAGTTCGGAGCGACGATCACCTTCGTCTCCAACGTTCCGGGGGAGACGGCCACCCTGCCGCTCGCCATCTATTCCGCGCTCCAGCGGCCCGGTGGCGAGGATATGGTGTGGCGGCTCGCGACCGTGTCGGTGGTGTTGTCGCTGATCGCGCTGGTCGCGTCCGAATGGCTGGCGCGGCGAATGGGGCGGGGTCTGCATGTCCTTTGACGTCGACGTTTCCGTCCTGCGTGGGGATAGCCGGATCGCGGCGCGCTTCGCGACCGGCCCGGGCGCCACCGTGCTGTTCGGTCCGTCGGGCGTGGGCAAGACCAGCATCCTGCAAATGGTGGCAGGGCTGCTCCGTCCCGAAACCGGCCATGTCCGCGTCGCGGGCGAGACGCTGTTCGATGCGGACGCGCGTATCGATGTGCGGCCGGAGCGGCGGCGGATCGGCTATGTCTTTCAGGAGCCGCGACTATTCCCACATATGCGGGTCGCGGCCAATTTGCGTTACGGACAGGGGCGCGGGGAGGGCGATAGCGACGGGATCGTCGCGATGCTGGGTATCGGCCATCTGCTCGACCGCTGGCCGCGCAGTTTGTCGGGTGGGGAGGCTCGCCGGGTGGCGATCGGGCGGGCACTGCTCAGCGACCCGCGTGTGCTGTTGCTCGATGAGCCGCTATCGTCGCTCGACCGTGCGCGCCGAGGGGACATACTCGACGCGCTGGTGGCCGTGCGGGACCGGACGGGTATCCCGATCCTGATGGTCACGCACGACCCGGACGAAGCCGAACGCATCGCCACCGATATCGTCCGGCTTTAGATCAGCTCGAACGTCTTGCGATCGCCATCGACCGAACTGGTCGCGACCCACAGGTCATATTCTCCCGGCTCGATTACCCAGTCATCCTCGCCCCAGAAGCGCAGGTCGTCGCGGGTCAGCGACAGGCGGACGGTCCGCGACTGGCCGGGGTTCAGCGTCACCCGTTCGAACCCCTTCAATTCGCGCACCGGACGGGTCCGGCTGGCGACCTTGTCGTGGACATAGAGTTGCACCACCTGCGACCCCGCCCGTGAGCCGGTGTTGGTAATGGTCGCGCTCACCTCCATCCTGTCGGTCATGCGCGGCGGCACCGTGACGTCGGAAACCTGCCACTGGGTATAGCTGAGGCCATAGCCGAAGGGATAAAGCGCCTCGTTCTTCGTCTCGCGGTAGCGGGCCTTATAGTCCTGAGCCCCGGTGTCGGGCGCGGGGCGGCCGGTATTCTTGTGATTGTAGAGATAGGGTTGCTGTCCGCTCTCGCGCGGAAAGCTGACCGAGAGTTTGGCGGACGGGTTCACATCGCCGAACAGTATGTCGGCGATCGCGTTGCCGCTCTCCGACCCCAGGAACCAGGTGGCGAGGATTGCGGGAGCATCCTTGACGGCACCGTGCAGCGCCAGTGCGCGACCATGGCGGAGCAGGACGACCACCGGCTTGCCGGTCGCGGCGACGGCTTCGGCGAGGTCCATCTGCGCTTGTGGAATGGTGATCTCAACCCGCGACTGCGCCTCGCCCGACATGAGTTGCGTCTCCCCGACAGCGAGCAACACCACGTCCGCCGCGCGCGCCGCCGCCACCGCCGCGTCGATCCCGCCGGGGATGGCCGCCTCGACATCCGAACCCTTGACCACATCGACCGTCAGCTTGCGATTTCGAAGACCCTCCGCGACCGAGACGTTCAGCCGGGCATCCGACATGAAGGCCCAGGTGCCGACGACATTGTCCCGGTCCTCACCGAACGGCCCGATCAACGCGATGCGCCCCGGATCGGCCTTGAGCGGCAGCAGATCGCCTTCATTCTTCAACAGTACGATCGAGCGCGCGCCCGCCTCGCGCGAAAGCTTCAGCATGGCGGGTGTCGATACCTGGCTCCGCTCCGCCTTTCGGCTGATCGAGCGATAGGGATTGTCGAACAGCCCGATGGCGTCCTTCAGCGAAAGGACACGCCGCACCGCCTCGTCCAGTCGGGCCATGGGCACCTCGCCCTTCTCGACCAGATCGGGCAGCCACAGGTTGAACAGGTTGGAGGCCATGGCCATGTCCATCCCCGCCAGGAACGCCTTCTTCGCGGCGTCGCGGCCGTCGGCGGCATAGCCATGCGCGATCAATTCCTCATCGGCGGTGTAATCGCCGACGACCATCCCCTTGAAACCCCATTGCTTGTGAAGAAGGTCGGTCAGCAGCCAGTGATTGCCGGACGACGGCACGCCGTGGATGTCGTTGAACGCCGACATGATCGTCGCGACCCCGGCATCGACACAGGCCTTGAAGGGGGCGAGGTGAACCTCGTGCAGGGTCTGGGGCGAAATCTCGGTATAGTTGTAATCCATGCCGCCGCTGACCGCGCCATAGGCGGCGAAATGCTTGGCGCAGGCGGCGACGCTGGTCGGGTCGCGCAGGTCACGCCCCTGAAAGCCGCGCACCCGCGCGACGGCGAGCCTGGTGCCCAGATACACATCCTCGCCTGAACCCTCCGCGACGCGCCCCCAGCGCTGGTCGCGCGCGACATCGACCATGGGGGCGAAGGTCCATTGCATGCCCAGCGCGGTCGTCTCGATTGCCGCCGCTCGGGCGGTGCGCTCGGCCAGGTCGGGGTCGAAGGCGCAGGCCTCCGCGATCGGCAGCGGATAGGCGGTGCGAAGGCCATGGATCACATCGCCCGCGAAGATCAGTGGGATCTTCAACCGCGTCTGCATCATGGCATCCTGTGCCGCCTTCGCTCCCGCATAGCCGACGCCGTTGAACAGCATCCCGATCTCGCCCTTACGGATGCGCGCCAATTGCGCGGCGGCGTCGTTACGCGCGGGCAGGCCGGGGTTGAAGGGCAGGCCGATGGGCCGGATCTGGTCGGAGAAGCAGGACAATTGCCCGGCCTTCTCGGCCAGGGTCATCCGCCCGATCAGCGTTTCGATCCGGTCGGATTGCGCGAGCGCCCGACCCCCCAAGGACAGCCCGGCGATGGTCGCGCCAGCCTTGAGCATCTGGCGACGATCCAGGGTGGGGGACATGGCACGCTCTCCTGCAACATGATGATTTTGTCATGTCGCTACCGCCGAGGGGCGGCGGGGGCAAGGTCGCCGCACCAGAGTGCGCCGTGGGTCAGGCGCGGGGCGCTGCAATGGGCGGGATGGGGAGGCGGGGTGCCGGGCGCCCATAGTTTCAGGCGGCGCAGCGTCTCGGGCATGTCGGAGTCGATCACGGGCAGGGGATTGCCGTCGCCATAGCGCGTCACGCTGCGATAGCGCAGCACGGGGGCATAGCGCTGCGACGTGCCGAGCCGGTTCACCGTGATCCAGAAGGCAAAGGGCGCGTCCGACGTCGGTTCGGCGGAGATGATCGCGCCGCGCAAGGGCCCGTTTTCGATATAGCGAACCGCCTGATTGTTGTTGCGACCGGTCTTCAGATCATAGACCGGCACGAACCGGTCACCTGCTTGGTCATAGCCGAGGACCATGGTCCCCACGACCTGATCCCCATTGCCGCCGTGAAGGCTGGCGGCTTGCACCCATAGCAAAGGATGATTGGGTTCGGGCCGGATGATGCGCACGTCTTCGAGATAACGCGGTCGGTCATAGATGGTCGCCTGTCCGGCTCTGACCAGCATCGTGTCGAGCGACGGGCGACAGCTTTTCCCGTCGTCGCGCGTGACGCAAAGATGGAGTTCGCCGGGGACCTTCTCCGTGCCTGCGCCGAACGGGTCGGGGGTCTCCGGCCCCTGGGTTACGAGCAATTGCCAGCCCGGTTTCAGGTCGAACGGCCGTGAAATCTCGACCGAGGGCGGGGCGGTGTTGGCGGCTATCGTCAGGGCGAAGACGGGAAGCATGGAAGACAGGCGACGATAGCTCATGTGGATGACCCTGTTGAATGCGGCGTCGGACGACGACCTGCCCGCGTTGTCAGGGGCAGTCTGCGCGGAGGCGAATGGCCAACGGATGAAGTCCGGGTGACATTCCGGCCAGTCAAAGGCTGACATTGGGCGGGGAGCGACGTTTCCTCCCCTGGAAGGGGAGGAATGAAGATTGTGCAGCTTGAATGTCGATGGGGCCTATAACAGCGTCGTCAGCAGGACCCCGACGATGATGGCGACACCCGACAGGATCTGCCGCGCGCCCAGAGTCTCACGGAACAGCCGGTGCCCGGCCATGGCGGCGATCGGAGCTTCGATGATGCCCAGCGCCCGGACCGGCGCGGCGGGCGACAGGGCGAGCGCGACGAACCAGCCCGCCGAGGCGCAGGCGCCGCACAGCCCGGCCCCCAGGGACGGACGCCATCGGCGCAGCACTTCGGTCAAGGCGGCGGGATCGCGCCAGGCCAGGATCAGGCCGAGCGCGATACTCTGCATCGCCTGCACCACCGCGACACAGACCAGCGCGGCGAACACCGGGTGCGAGGAGTCCAGCGCAAGCGCCGCATGGCGGAACGCGTTGAGCGAGAAACCGAAGAAAAGGCCCGACGCCAGTCCCATCGCGACCCCGATCAGCGAGGCGCGACGCTGTTCGGGTGGTGGCCAGGACAGGGCGACCAGACCGATGGTGGTGATGACGACACCGACCCATGCGATGGCGCTGATCCGGTCGTGATAGACAATGAGGCCGAGCAGGGCGGCCAGCGGCAGCGAGCTTTGCTGAAGCGCGGTGCCGACCGCGAAACCCGAGCGGCGCATGGCGTCGAGCAGCGCGGCGGTGGCGAGTACCTGCGCCGTCGCGCCGACGATGGCCGACAACCAGAAAGCCCCGGACCAGTGAAGATCCGCACCCGGCGTGAAATGACGGGCGACGGTGACGAACAGGATCGAGAAGGGCAGCCCGAACAGGAACCGCACCAGCGTCGCACCCCATGGCCCCGAGGACGACATGACACCGCGTTGCAGGGCGTTGCGGCCGACCTGGAAGGTCGCGGCGGCGACCGTGGCGGGAATCCATAACGGGTTGGACATGGGTTATTCGTCCTGAACTTGCCTCGAACGAAAAAGAGCGGCCCGTTGCCGGACCGCTCCTTCGGTAGCAAAGCCTGGCCACGCGGTCGGACATCGTCGGCTGTGCCGACGCTGCCGCCCACCGTGGCAAGTCCGTGGATTGCTCGCGCAATCCACGGCTGCCCGCGTCTTAGCGCTTCGAGAACTGGAAGCTGCGACGCGCCTTGGCGCGGCCATACTTCTTACGCTCGACCGTGCGGCTGTCGCGGGTCAGGAAGCCGGCGGCCTTGACCGGAGCACGGAGAACCGGCTCGTACTTGGTCAGCGCCTGGCTGATGCCGTGCTTGACCGCACCGGCCTGGCCCGACAGACCACCGCCCTTGACGGTGCAGATCACGTCATACTGGCCTTCGCGCTCGGTGATGCCGAACACCTGGTTGATGACGAGACGCAGCGTCGGACGCGCGAAATAGACTTCCTGATCGCGGCCGTTGATCGTGATCTTGCCCGAACCCGGCTTCAGCCAGACGCGAGCCACGGCGTCCTTGCGACGGCCGGTGGCATAGGCGCGGCCGAACTTGTCCAGTTCCTGCTGACGCAGCGGGGTGGTGCTGACGCGCTCGACGGGAGCGGCGGCGGGGGCTTCACCCTCGACGGCGGGCTGTGCGGTCGCGGCAGCGGCCTGCTGGTTCAGCGTGGCGCCGAGATCGGCGAGCGACTGGCGGTTGTCGGACATTATGCGCCCACCTTGTTCTTGCGGTTCATCGACGCGATGTCGAGGACTTCGGGGTTCTGAGCGGCGTGCGGATGCTCGGTGCCGGCGAAGATGCGCAGGTTGCGCATCTGCTGACGACCCAGCGGACCACGGGGGATCATGCGCTCGACGGCCTTTTCCAGGACGCGCTCGGGGAAGCGGCCTTCCAGGACCTTGGCGGCGGTGATGCCCTTGATACCACCGGCATAACCGGTGTGCTTGTAATACACCTTCTGGCCCAGCTTGTTGCCGGTGAAGCGCACCTTGTCCGCATTGATGACGATGACATTGTCACCGCAATCCACGTGCGGGGTGAAGCTCGGCTTGTGCTTGCCGCGCAGGATGTTCGCGATGATGGTGGCGGCGCGGCCGACAACCAGGCCGTCGGCGTCGACGATATGCCACTTCTTCTCCACCTCGTGCGGCTTGGCCGCCTTGGTGGTCTTCATGAGCGCCTTCATGGGCGTGAGACCTTTCGGTTTGAAATGCAACACGCCGCCCTTTGTCTCGGGCGGCGCGAACGAGGGTCCAATGCTGTTCGGCGCTCAAAATGTCAAGCAAAGTGCGGCTTTGCTGACGGGTATTATGATACCTTGATGGTGTGCGCGCCGCTGCCGACCCGGTGTGCGGCGGCGGCGGCGGCGATCAGCAGCAGCGCGGCATTGGCCTGATGCGACACCGCGATGTCGATCTGCACGCCCGAGAGCAGGGTCGCGACGCCGAGGGCGATCTGGACCAGCACCAGCGCGATGACCAGCCATCCGGCGCGCAGCGCGCCCGCCCGGATCGCTCGCGCCGCCAACCAGATCAGCCCGGCGGCGGCGGCGAAGGCGAACCAGCGGTGGATGAACTGCACCACCACCGGATTGTCGAAGGCATTGGCGATGGCCGGGCTCATCATCGGCACCCCCGCCGGGAACCATGCATCGCCCATCAGCGGCCAGCTTGAAAAGGCATAGCCCGCGTCCAGCCCGGCGGTCAGCGCGCCGAACATCAACTGTACGAACAGTAGCGCCAGCGCGACGATCCCAGGCAAGGTCAGCCGGGCAGGGGCCGATAGCGGGTTCCGGTGAAGCGCCATCAGGTCCAGCGCGGTCCAGACGATCCCGGCAAGAATGACCAGCGCGGTCAGCAGATGGACGGTCAGGCGGATATGGCTGACATCGGTCCGCTCGACCAGGCCCGAGGCGACCATCCACCACCCGATCGCGCCTTGCAGCCCGCCCAGCGCAAGCAGCGCGATCAAGCGCGGCTTATACCCCATGGGAATGGCCTTCCGCGCCCAGAACCAGATCAGCGGCAGGGCGAAGGCCATGCCGATCACCCGCCCCAGGACGCGGTGCAGATATTCCCAGAAGAAGATCGCCTTGAACCCGCCCAGCGTCATGTCGCGGTTGAAGATCCAATATTCCGGAATACGCTTGTAGTTGTCGAACTCCGCCTGCCATTGCGCCTCGGTCAGCGGGGGGACGATGCCGGTGATCGGCTTCCATTCGGTGATCGACAGGCCGCTATTGGTCAGTCGCGTGATCCCGCCGACCACGACCATGGCGACGATCAGACCGGCGACCGCGAACAGCCAGCGGGCCAAGGCTCGGGGGCGGGCGGTGATCATGAAGGCAGGGCTCGGTTGCAGCATGATCCCGTCATAGAAGCCCGCGCGGTCGTGCGATAGTGGACCGAATGCCTCGTGCGGCTGCGGCGGCGGACCTTGCTCCACCGGTCCACAGAGCCTAAATCCCGATCATGGCGCATATGCATAACCATCACGAGCCCGAAGGGGCCGATCTGGCCGACGCGGCAAAGGCGACGCTGGAGCGCGCGGGCGAGCAGTGGACGGCAATGCGCGCCAGCGTGTTCGAAGCGTTGGCCGGGTTCGAAAAGCCCGCCTCGGCCTATGACATCGCCGATGTCATGTCGAAATCGCAGGGGCGACGGGTCGCGGCGAACAGCGTGTATCGCATCCTGGACCTGTTCGTCGGCGCCAATCTCGCCCGGCGGGTGGAGAGCGCCAATGCCTATGTCGCCAATGCGCATCCCAATTGCATGCACGACTGCATCTTTCTGGTCTGCGACAAGTGCGGCCAGACGACCCATATCGACGACGACCGCCTGACCGGCGCGGTGCGCGAGGCGGCCAAGGGTGCCGGTTTCAGCCCCGAGCGCCCTGTGATCGAGGTGAGGGGACGCTGCGCGGCCTGTGCGGCGAATTGAACCGTCCGCTTGATCGGAGAAGTTAGGCCCGATCGACATTCCTTCTGGCTTCCTTTCTCCCTCTCCCGAGCCGGGGAGAGGGTTAGCGCAGCTTGGGTGGGAGGCGGTGCGCGCCAACGGCTCGCGCTCTTCGAGCGTTCACCCCTCACCCAGCTCTGACTAAGTCTTTGCTCGGCAAAGACCAAGTCGGCGCGACCCTTCCCCCTCTATGAGGAGGGGGAGGAAACGGCGCTGAACGCGGGTCTGTCGTGACCGCCTACCTCAATTCGGCGCTGCGACGGCACAGCTGAAACTCTCGGATCGATACGGGGCATTGACTTGCGCGACGAAACGCGGAATGAGTCTGGTAACGTTACCAGATAAAACGGAACGAAAAGGGAGAGGTTCGAGATGATGACGGGATCGCATAGCCGCAGCCTGCGTCGGCACAATCTTGGCGCGGTCAGCTTCGCGGTGCTTGCCATGGCCACGGTCGCAGCGCCCGCCTGGGCTCAGACGACACCCGAAGTGGCGACACAGGCCACCCCGACGCAGGATGCTGCGGCCATTCCACCCAATCAGGCGGCCGAGCCGAGCGAAGAGGTCAATAGCCGCGACATCATCGTCACGGGCTCGCGAATCACGACCGGCGGCTTCACCGCGCCGACCCCGACGACCGTCATCGGCGAGGAACAGATCGCCGCGAACGCGCAGCCGAACATCTTCACGACCGTCGCCCAGCTTCCCTCGTTGCAGGGCTCGACGGGCACCGCGACCAACACCTTCAGCACGTCGAGCGGGCAGCAGGGCCTCAGTTCCTTCTCGTTGCGTGGCGTGGGCGCGATCCGGACCCTGACCCTGCTCGACGGGCAGCGGGTGGTCGGCGCGAACGTCACCGGCGTGCCGGACATCAGCCTGTTTCCGCAGTTGCTGATCAAGCGGGTCGATGTGGTCAATGGCGGTGCCTCGGCCTCCTATGGTTCGGATGCGGTCGGCGGTGTCGTCAACTTCATCACCGATACCCGGTTCAAGGGGATCAAGGGCAATATCCAGGGCGGCCTGACCACGTACGGCGATGACGAACAGGTGCTCATCCAGCTCGCGGGCGGCACCAGCCTGTTGAACGATTCGCTGCACGTGATCGCCAGCACCGAATATGCGCACGAGGAAGGCGTCGGCGGCGGCGATTTCGGCATCGGCCTGGCGGGCGGGCGCGACTGGTTCCGTCAATCGACGCTTATCAACCGCAACGTCCTGAACGACGGGACGCCGCAATATCTGTTCCGCGACTATGCGCAGCCCTATAACTATACCAAGTACGGCCTCATCACCGCCGGGCCGCTTCAGGGTATCGCCTTCGACCGGTCGGGCAATCCGTTCCAGTTCCAATATGGATCGGGCGGGGTGCCTGCGCGCGACGCGGCGGGCAATGTTCAGGGCTGTTTCCCCGGCTTCTGCCTGGGCGGCGACCTGTCGGGCAATGTCGATGCGGGGCGTTCGCTCCAGTCGAAGATCCAGCGGGTGAACAGCTATGGCCGGATCGGCTATGACTTCGCACCCAATGGCGAGATTTACGGTACGATCAATATCGGTCAGGTGAAGACCAACAACCAGCCGGTCGGCGGCGCGAACCGCCCGAACCTGACCATCCAGTGCGCCAACCCCTATGTCCCCGCGCTGATCAAGACCGCGTGCGCGACCGCCGGGATCACCAACTTCCAATATGGCACCAGCAACGCGGCGCTGGGCGATACGCAGGTCTTCACCGATCGCCGCCAGTATCGCTTCGTCGCGGGCGCCAAGGGGCGCGAGTCGGTGGCCGGGTCCGAATGGTCCTACGACATCTATTATGAGCACGGGACCAACTACACCGATGTCGATGTCAGCAACATCATGCTGTCGCGCCGGTTCAACCAGGCGATCAATGCGACGACGCTGAATGGCGCGATCGTCTGCGCCGATTCGACCGCACGGGCCAATGGGTGCCAGCCGCTCAACATATTCGGCGGCAATCCGTCGCAGGCGGCGCTCAACTACATCATCCCGGAGAACGGCCCGTTCCAGCGCACCCGCCAGACGCAGGATGTGATCAGCCTCAACTTCTCGGGCTCGCCCTTCTCGTCCTGGGCGGGGCCGGTATCGATCGCGTTCGGTGGCGAGTTTCGCCACGAATATTACCGCGTCCGCGCCGACCCTTACGGCGCGGGTTTCGCCAACAGCCCGGCCAATGGCGCCTATCCTGCCGACCCGGTCCTGCTGGCCGACGGCAACAACTGGTATGCCGGCAACTACAAGAATGGCGGCGGCGCCTATAGCGTGAAGGAGGCCTTTCTGGAGGCCGACCTGCCGATCATCAATTCGGACGCCGGGGGCCGTGCCAATATCAACGGCGCGGTGCGCGTCACCGACTACAGCACCTCGGGCACCGTCTGGGCGTGGAAGATCGGCGGTACCTGGGACCTGCCGGTCGATGGCCTGCGCATTCGCGGCGTGACCTCACGCGACGTCCGCGCGCCCAATCTGTCGGAACTGTTCGCGGCGCCCGTCACGACGACGCTGCCGGGCTTTTTCGATCCGTTCAACAACGTCAACGTGCTGGCGCTTCAGAACACGATCGGCAACGTCAACCTGACCCCCGAAATCGCGCGCAACACGACGCTGGGCATCGCCTTCTCCAACTCGCAGGCGATACCGGGGCTGAGCCTGTCGGTCGATTACTACAAGATCAAGATTACCGACGTCATCTCCAGCCTGGGCGCGCAGGATATCGTCAACCTGTGCTTCCTGAACATCGCGCCCGAGACCTGCGGCGTGTTCAACCTGAACAATCCCAACGGCCCCAACTTCATCAACGTCCAGTCGTTCAACCTGGCCTCGATCCTGACCGACGGCTTCGATATCGAGGCGAGCTATCGCTGGCGCAATCCGCTGGGCCTGCCGGGCAGCCTGACGCTGCGCGCGCTGGCGACCAATATCAGGCGGTTCATCACCGACACCGGTTTGCCGAACACGATCCCCAACGACACGGCGGGCGTGAACATCGGCAATACGCCCAAGTGGAAGTGGCTGGCGGTGCAGACCTATGCCACCGACGACTGGTCGCTGCTGCTCCAGGAACGCTGGTTCAGCGACGGCAAACTGGGCAATCAATATATCGAGTGCACCACGGGTTGCCCGGCCTCGACCGCCAACCGCCCGACGATCGACAATAATTTCATCCCCGGCGCCTTCTATTTCGATGTGGGCGGCACCTATAACGTGACCAAGGCGGTCACCGCCTATTTCAAGGTCGATAACCTATTTGATCGCGAACCGGCGCGGTCGCCCTATTTCGTGAACCCTGCGCTCTATGACGTGCTCGGTCGCGTGTACCGGGCTGGCGTGCGGTTCAACTTCTGAGGGGGGATGTGATGAGAACGGCGCGGATCATCGGGGCGGCGCTGCTCGCCGTCCTGCCGGTGGCGGTGATGGCGGCGGACACGCCGCCCGCTGCGCCGGGATCGAACCCGATCATCCGGGACAAGTTCACGGCGGACCCCGCGCCTTTGGTGGTGGGGGACCGGCTGTACCTCTATGTCGGCCATGACGAGGCGCAGCGGGACGAGATGTTCAACATGAAGGAATGGCTGGTCTATTCCACCACGGACATGCGGACCTGGACTCCGCACGGGCCCATCATGAACGTGCGCGACTTCAAATGGGCCAAGAAGGACGCCTGGGCCAGCCAGACCATCTACAAAAACGGCAAATACTGGTTCTATGCCGCAGTCGAGCATGACGACAGCCATCCGGGCAAGGCGATCGCGGTCGCCGTGTCCGACACCCCGACCGGCCCGTTCGTCGATGCCAAGGGATCGGCGCTCATCACCAACCAGATGACGCCCAAGGGCACGCATAGCTGGGAGGATATCGACCCGACCGTCATGACCGATGACGACGGGACGACGTGGATCGCCTGGGGCAACCGGCAATGCTATATCGCCAAGCTGAAGCCCAACATGATCGAGATCGATGGCCCGATCGCCGAGATCACCCCGCCGCATTTCGAGGAGGGCCCCTGGCTGCACAAGCGGGGCAAGCTCTATTACCTGACCTATGCCTCGCTCGACCGGACGACGCAGCGGGACGAGCATATCTCCTATGCCACCGCCCCGTCGCCGAAGGGGCCGTGGACCTATCGCGGGTTGCTGACAGGGTCGGGCAAGTACAGCTTCACCATCCATCCGGGCATCGCGGAGTTCAAGGGCAAGTCCTATCTGTTCCTGCACAACGCGAATCTGGCGATCGGCGACCAGAGCGGAGCGATCGGGCGACGCGCGGTGACGGTCGAGCGGCTATACTATAATCCCGACGGCACGATGAAGCCGGTCGTGCAGACCGAAGCCGGTGTGACGGCATCGGCTCGGTAGCAGGGTGGCCTCACTCCTCCTGTTCCACCCCGGCGGAGGTCGGGGGCCAGCCGCTATGCGTCTCGAATGGTCGCCAAAGCGGTCGGTCGATGCTCGACCGGCTTCAGAGCAACTGGACCCCGGCCTCCGCCGGGGTGGAGCATCAGTTTCAGGAACGTGGCGGGGCGGTGGAGTCGCGTTCGATCAACTGATGTTCCAGCACGGTGACACGCGGCTGGCCGTTCGACGCCGGAACCCCGCCGCGAATTTCCTGGATCAGCCTTTGCAACGCTTCGGTCGCCAGCGCGCGGACCGGCTGATGGATCGTCGTCAGCGGTGGCCAGAGCGTCGTCGCGGCGGTGCTGTCGTCGAAGCCCACCACGGTCAGGTCGCCCGGCACCTCCAGATGCCGCCGATGCGCCACCGAGACGATGGCGGCAGCCATGTCATCGTTGCTGGCGAAGATCGCGGTCGGCGGTCGCTCGCCGCTCAGCAGTTCCTCGCCAGCACGCAGGCCCGAGGCATAGCTGTAATCGCCCTGGACGATCCGCGTTTCGAGGCCGCCTTCCTCCTCGACCGCGCGGCGAAAGCCCGCCAGACGCTCGATACTGGCCGACTGGCCGGGATTGCCATGGACGAAGCCGATGCGGCGATGGCCCAGCCCGATCAGGTGGCGGGTCATGTCATAGGCAGCACGGGCATTGTCGATCCAGACGGACACCGCATCGGGCGCGACGCCGCCGATCACCGCCATGGGCAGCCCTGCCTCGCGGATGATGTCGCGCACGAAATCGGACTCGCCCAGCGGCGGGGCAAGGATGACGCCCGCGATCCGCTGTTCGATCAACCCCTCTATGGCGTCGCGAGTCGGGGGGCGACCCTGTTCGCCCTTGAGCAGGAACAACTGCGCCGCGCGGGTCGAGGCTTCTTCGAACACGCCGACCAGCAGCTCGCTCATGAAGGCGGCGCTTGGGTTCGAATAGATGACGCCGATCCGGATTTCGCGCGAGGTCACGAGACTGCGCGCCATCAGGTTTGGCGTATAGTTCAGCCGCTTGATGACCTCGCGGACATGGACGCGAACCTCGTCGCGGACGCCCGCGTCGCCGTTGATGACGCGCGAGACGGTCATGGGCGAGACACCGGCCTCCTTGGCCACGTCGATGATGGTCACGCCCCGCGGGCGCCGTTGGGTCTTGGTCAAGGTCATCCTGTCCCGTTATCGGGCTTCACGCTATGCCGATGTTCGCCGACAGCCGTGCCCCGGCAGAGGCCGACAGGTCAATGGGAACGACATATGCCGAACAGGCCGAAGGACCGCATGTGAAGCGCTTTCCCTATATTCGCTGGACGATCATCGGCCTGTTCGTCGCGGCGATGGTCATCAACTATCTGACGCGCAGCATTCTGGGCGTCGCCGCGCCCGCGATCATGGCTGAACAGCATATCTCGTCCGCCCAATATAGCTGGATCACCGGCGCCTTTCAGTTCGGCATCATGTTTCAGCCGGTGGCGGGCTATCTGCTCGACCTGTTCGGCCTGAAATTCGGGTTCAGCCTGTTCGTCGCGATCTGGTCGTTGATCACGCTGGGCCATGGTTTCGCCAATGGCTGGCTGGGCTTTGCCGGGCTTCGCGGCGCGCTGGGGCTGGTCGAGGGTTCGGCGCAGCCGGCGGGGATGAAGGTCGTCGCCGAATGGTTTCCGGCGCGCGAGCGCGGTGTGGCGGGCGGCATCTATCAGATCGGGGCGTCGTTCGGCGCGGTCTTTGCGCCGCCGCTGGTCGCCTGGGCGGTGTTCCATCATAGCTGGCGTGCGGCGTTCTTCGTGGCGGGCGGGCTGGGCCTGCTCTGGGTCCTGGCCTGGCTGTTCTGGTATGCGCCGCCCGCGCGCCACCGCTCGCTATCGACGGACGAGCGCAACCTGATCGTCGGTGGGCAGGAGGCGTCGCTCGCCAAGCATCGTCGTCGTCCGCCTTTGGGCGAACTGCTCCGCCGCCGGAACCTGTGGGCGATCGCGGCGGCGCGGTTCTTGGCCGATCCGGTCTGGGGGATGCTGTCGCTGTGGATGCCGCTCTACCTCGTCCAGGCGCGGCACTTCGATCTGACCCAGATCGCGCTGTTCGCCTGGCTGCCCTTTCTGGCCGCCGATCTGGGGTGCCTGTTCGGGCCCGCCGTGGTCGCCTTCCTGCAACGGCGCGGCGTCAACCTGATCGACGCGCGGCGCGGGGCCTTCACGCTCGGCGCGGTGCTGATGACCGGCATGATGTTCGTCGGCAGCGTGAACAGCCCGGTCGCCGCCGTCGCGCTCCTGTGCCTGGGCGGTTTCGCGCATCAGACCCTTTCGGTGACCGTCATCACCCTATGCTCCGACCTGTTCCCGCAGGATCAGGTGGCGACCGCGACCGGCGTGTCGGGGACGGCGGCCAATCTGGGCGTGCTGCTCTTCACCTTGACGCTCGGCTCGCTGGTCGATCAGGTCGGCTATCAGCCCTTCTTCATCTTGCTCGGCCTGCTCGATCTGGCAGGCGCGGCGCTCCTCTGGACCTTGGTGCGAAAACCCGCATGACCCCGATCAATCCGATTTTGCGCGGCTTCAACCCCGACCCCTCGATCGTGCGCGTGGGCGAAGACTATTATATCGCGACCTCCACCTTCGAATGGTATCCGGGCGTCCAGATCCACCATAGCCGCGATCTGGTGAACTGGACGTTGGTCGCGCGCCCGCTGAACCGTGCGAGCCAGCTCGACATGCGGGGCAATCCCGATGGATGCGGTGTCTGGGCGCCCGATCTGAGCTACAAGGACGGGCGTTTCCACCTGATCTTCACCGATGTGAAGCGTTATGGCCGCACCACGGTCGACGGGGCGAAGGGCGCCTCGTTGCGCGACTTCCACAATTACTGGGTCTCGTGCGACCGGATCGACGGCGAGTGGACCGACGCCGTGCATCTGAACAGCAGCGGCTTCGACCCGGCGCTGTTCCATGACGATGACGGGCGAAGCTGGCTGCTCAACATGCTGTGGGACCATCGCCCGGACCGCAAGCGTTTCGCGGGGATCGTCGTCCAGCAGATGGACCTGTCGAGCGGTCGGTTGCTGGGCGAGCGTCGGCTGATCTTCGCGGGCACGGAACTGGGCTTCACCGAGGGGCCGCATCTCTACAAGCGTGACGGCTGGTATCATCTGCTCGTGGCCGAGGGCGGGACCGAGCGGGGGCATGCCGTGGTGATGGCCCGCTCGCGCACCCTGTTCGGGCCCTATGAGGTCCACCCGGACGGCCCGGTCCTGACCGCGCGCCACGATCCCGCCGCACCGCTGCAACGCACGGGCCATGGCGATCTGGTCGAAACGCCGGAGGGCGAGACCTGGATGGCCTATCTGTGCGGTCGTCCGCTACCCGGCAGCGATCGCTGCGTGCTGGGGCGCGAGACGGCGATCCGGCGGATGCGCTGGGACGCGGATGGCTGGTTGCGCTGTGCCTTGCCCGATGCCGAGGTTGGAGCCGTCGCAGCCGTGAACGAATGCGACTGGTTCGACGGGCCGATACTGCCGCCCGCCTTTCAGTGGCTTCGTACGCCCGAACCCGATCGGCTGTTCAGCCTGACCGAGCGGCCCGGTCATTTGCGGCTTTATGGACGCGACACGATCGGCAGCCATTTCGAGCAGGCGCTGGTGGCGCGGCGCCCCACCGCGTTTCGTTATGACGTCACCACGCTGGTCGCGTTCGAGCCCGAGCATTTCCAGCAGGCGGCGGGGCTCGTCTGCTACTATAACAGCACCAAATATCATTATCTCCACATCACCGCCGGGGATGAGGGCGAAAAGCTGATCCAGCTCCTGTCCGTCCTGCCTACGGGCGAGGGGCAGAGCCTGATCACGCCGTCGCTGGTCGCGCCCGCCGGGCCGGTGGAACTTCGCGCCTCGGTCGACCATGAAACGCTCCGCTTCGCCTTCCGGGCGGAGGGCGCGGAGGAATGGCAGTGGCTGCCCGAGACATGCGATGCCAGCCTGTTGTCGGACGAAGCGACGCTGGCGGGCCTGCCCAATTTCACGGGAACGTTCGTCGGTATGGCGTGTCAGGATATGGCCGGGACGGGGCACCCAGCCGACTTCCGCTATTTCCGCTATCGGGAAGAGTGATGGAGGGGATTGTCGCCGGTCGCCTGACGGCATCGCCGCCATGGGTGGCGAACCGGCGATAGTCGCTTTAGGCTGATCGCAAATCCGGCCGAACAGGGGAGAGGGAAGCATGGGCAGGACAGGCTTTACACGCATCATGGCCGGCATGATGCTCACCCTGGCTACCCCATGCTTCGCTCAGGACGCACCTCCCTCGCCAGGTCCGCTACTCGTCGCCGCCGACTTGCGCGAAGGCACCGACTTGTCGGGGCCATGGCATTATTCGATCGACCCGTTCCGCTCGGGCATTTCGGGCTTTCACGGCGGCATGCCCGATACGGGGCAGCAGCGCTGGCGCGACGTCGATGTCCGCGCGGCCATGGCAAAGGACAGCCGGGTCCTTTACGAATTCGACCTCGCCCATTCGCCGCTCGCATCCTTGCCGTCTTCCTGGCTGACCCATGCGCCGGAACTGCGCCATTATGACGGGCTGATGTGGTATCAGCGGACCTTCGCGGCGCCCGAGACGCGAAAGGGCCGCTATTTCCTCCGCTTCGGCGCGGCCAATTACGCGACCATCGTCTATCTGAACGGCAAAGAGATCGGCCGACACGAGGGCGGCTTCACCCCCTTCGCCTTCGAGGTGACGCGAGCCCTGCGCGACGGTCAGAACCAGATCACCGTCGGCGTCGACTCGCAGGCCAACGAGGCCACCGTCCCGCCGCCCGTCACCGATTGGGAGAATTATGGCGGCATGACCCGCCCGGTCCGGCTGATCGCGACGGCCGATACCTATGTCGACGATGCCTGGGTGCGGTTGACCCGCGACGGGCGGATGGCGGTGGACGTGCATCTCGACGGTCCGCAGGCCGCCAATCGTCCGGTGCGTCTGAAGATCGCCGAACTCGGACTGGACCGGGCAGGGACGACCGATGCCCATGGCAACTGGCGCGCGACCATGGCTGCCCCGCGCGCCCTGATCCGCTGGTCGCCCGAGGGGCCCAAGCTCTATGATGTCACCGTCACGTCGGGCGAGGATCGGTGGCACGACCGGATCGGTTTCCGCACGATCGAGCGGCGCGGGGCGGATATCCTGCTCAACGGCAAGCCGATCTTCCTGCGCGGCATTTCGATGCATGAGGAGGAACTGGGCGTCGATCCCACCCGCGCGATCACCTCGGCGGCGTCCCGCGCGCTGCTCAGCGAGATCAAGGACGGGCTGCACGGCAATTTCGTCCGCCTGGCCCATTATCCGCATTCGGACGTCACCGTGCGGATGGCCGACGAACTGGGGCTGATCGTGTGGAGCGAGGTGCCGGTCTATTGGCGCGTCGCCTGGTCCAATCCCGATACGCTGGTCCGCGCGCGGACCATGCTCGCCGAGAACATCCTTCGCGACCGCAACCGTGCCTCGGTGGCGATCTGGAGCGTCGCCAACGAAACCCCGGTCACCGATGCGCGCAACAGCTTCCTGCGCACGCTGGTCGCCGATGTTCGCCGCCTGGACGATACGCGGCTGGTCAGCGCGGCCTTGCTGGTCGAGCGGGGGGAGGGGGCGGACCACCCGGTCATGACCTTAGCCGATCCGCTGGCCGAGGTGCTCGATGTCATGGCCATCAACACGTACAATGGCTGGTATTCGCAGGATCGCCTGTCCGACCTGGAGCGCAGCGAGTGGCATGTGCCCGCGGACAAGCCCCTGATCTTTTCCGAGTTCGGCGCGGATGCACGGGCTGGCTTCCACGATCCCGCCAACAAACAGAAATTCTCCGAGGAGTTCCAGGCCGATTACTACCGCGCGACGCTGGGCATGACCGATCGCGTGCCGACGCTGCGCGGCATGTCGCCCTGGATCCTGAAGGACTTCCGCTCGCCCCGCCGCCAGAACCCCGATTTCCAGCAGGGCTGGAACCGCAAGGGGCTGATCTCCGAGACCGGGCAGCGCAAGGAGGCTTTCGATGTGCTGGGCGACTATTATGCGCGCAAGGCATCCTCTCGATAGACGGTGTTCCAATCCGTTGAACCCATAACCTGGGTCACGGCGTTGAGCCCGCCATGACACAAGAAGACGAAAAATGGATGCGCATGGCGATCGACGTGGCGCGTTCGAAGGGCTCCGATCCCTCGACCTCGCCGCTCGGCTCGGTGATCGTTCTGGACGGCCGCGTCATCGCCGCCGAGCGTAATCAGACGCACGAACTGCCCGACGCCACCGCCCATGCCGAAATGATGGCGATCCGGCGTGGCTGCGAAGGGGAGGGGGCGCTGGAACTGCGCGGCGCGACGCTCTATTCGACGCTTCAGCCCTGCGGCATGTGCACCATGGCGTCGATCTGGTCGAAGGTCGGGCGAGTCGTGTATGGCGCTGGCCGCGATGACGTGCATCCGATGTATTTCGAGGCAAGGCATGTCGACACGCTCGGCTTCATTGCCGACGCCCATCGCGACGACATCGTGATCGAGGGCGGATGCCTGCGGGCGGAATGCGCCGAGCTCTACTACCCGCCCGATGCGGACCTGCCCGTCGAGGAACAGGCGAACCTGTAATCCCCCGAAATACCCCTTGCGCCTGCCGCCCCGCTTCCCCTAAGGGCAACCCCCTGTCGGGGAGTGGCGCAGTCTGGTAGCGCGCCTGCTTTGGGAGCAGGATGTCGCAGGTTCGAATCCTGTCTCCCCGACCAACTCACGCTAAGCTGTTGATTTCACGTCGCCAACCCGGCGATCGGGAACCGTTGTACCCACGGTTGTACCCCTCGCTGTACCCATCGGGGGCAATGACGTGGGATTGCCGAACCTGAAACTGCGTGGCGGCAGCTATCATTGGCGGCGCAAGATCATGGTGGCTGGTCTGCCGCTGCCGCTCTCGATCTCGTTACGGACGGGGAATTATTCCCGTGCCCGCGCTATATCTGCCCGACTGAGTGTCGCAGTCGAGGGTTTGCGCATGGCCTATGGTCAGTTCACCGGCATGAGCCGCGAGCAGATAAAGCAGGTGTTCAGCGACGCCTTGCGCTGGCAGCTCCAGCGCATCGAGCAGGATCAGGTCGGCAGCCCGGCGGACCCGGGCGACCACGCCACCGCGAACTCGCTTCATGCCGAGGCATGGGAGTTCCTCGCCCGCGGCGGTATCGCGGCGCGCTGGACGCTCGACGAGCATCAGCGCCTCGTTGCGAGCGGCTGGAGCCCGGCACAAGCCAAGACCGTGGCGAACATCATCTTCGACCTCCAGAATGGCGGTGCCATCTCCGGCGACCAGGTGTCGAATTATAGCCAAGCCTTTGGCTTCCCCGTCACGGCCGAAAGCGTCGCGCGCGTCCAACGCCTCATCTGCAAGGCAAGGGCGGCGGCATGCCGCGAGGCGACGGCCCGGCTTTCCTGGGGCGAGGACGAAAGCGAGGCGTGGATCGACGAGGCACTCCGCGACGACACCCCCTTTGCCTTTGAAAGGTCTGAACCGGCCGCAGCTTCAGACGCCGGAACGCGGCGACCGGATCGAGCGTACCCCAATTAACCAGTTCTTTCAGCCAGAAGGCGATCCATGGCAGCCCGCTGCGCGGCCAGTCGTCAATGGTGAGCGCATCGACCGGTCCGCCGGCATCGCCGCTGAGCGACGAAAAGCGCGTCAGCACGGCATCCGCCGCGACGAACGACGACGCGGGTGCCTGCGCCTTCATCGCCTTCTCGATGTCGAGCAGACCCACGCCGTAAACCTGATCCACCCCGGGCGCGCCGAGATCGGTCGCGGTGTCGAGCAGGATGCGGCTGATTTCCTTGCCGCCGAGTTTGGGCCAATATTGCTTGAGCAGCGCGGCAGCGCCGGCGACCGCCGGGGCGGCGAAGCTGTTGCCATTCACCGTCACGTCCTCTCCATCCTTGCCGACGGTCGGAATACCGAGCGCAACGGTCGTCAGCGTGCGATCCGCCAGCGCGCCGGGCACGCCATTGTCGGTCGGGGGGCGCAAATTCTGGTCGACGCGGATCGCGAACAGGAACCAGTCCTTGTTGCCCAGATCGGTGCCGACGAGGTTCTCGACGATCTGGCCGGCGTAGCTGTCCTGCCCCTTGTCGTTCGACACCGAGTTGACGAACAGGCGGTTGTTGAGCCGGACCTGGTCCATCGCCCCGCGCTGGTCGGCGGCCATCATGCCGGTCGCGAAGCCGTTCAGGCTGAAGCTGATCGCAAACGCGCCCTTTTCGACTGCATAGCGGATGGCCGGAGCGATCAACGCGGCATTGGCCGACTCCGCTTCGGGAATCACCCCCGAGGTCGGGCTGGCGTTGTCCAGGTTCGGGCCGTTGATCTTGATCGCCAGGATCGTCGCGTCGGGCGCGACGCCGTGCATGCCGTTGCCATCACGCGCACCAGCCGCGATCGCGGCGATCTGCGATCCGTGCCCGACCTTGTCGTCCAGGCTGAAGCGGATCGTCTCGGCGGCGCAGTTGCCGCAGCGGGCGACCTTCTGTTCGAGCGCGGTGCTGTCGGCGGAAAGACGGCCTTTGAACTCGACGCCATCGACATCGATGCCGGTATCCATGATGGCAATGGTCACGCCCTTGCCGGTGATCCCGAGCGCCAGATGCTTCAGCGCATAGGCTCCCACCAGCGAGAGGATATCGCTCGGCTGCCATCCATGATCGAACTTCATGGTCAGCACGACCGCCAACAGCTTCTGGTGTGCCTTGACTCTCGTGTCATAGCCTTCGAACACCGTTTCCAGCGCATCGGGTTCGAGCGCGACGCCGGGGGCCACGACCAGCCTGCTCGTCGCGCAGGTGATCGGCCACAAGCCATCCGGCCCCCACGCCGCATCGCCGGGTTTGCTCGGCTGCAGCTTCGCGCGGGCGAGGTCGGCGGTGCTGTTCTTCCTGGTCTTGGCCTTCGGGCGCATCAGCGAAAAGCCGAAGTCGGGCGATGCCATCGGCTCGTTGTAGAGCATCGCGTCCACCGCCGACGGACTGATCCACGGGAGCGCCTTCATCAGCGGTCTCCCCACAATTGCGCGAGGAAGAGATCGGCCCGGTCGAGCCCGTCGACCGCCTCCTGATCGTCCCGTGCGGGCGGATGCGACGCGACCTGCAACCGACGCTCGGTCAGCTGCATCGAGGTGTACGGGTCTTCGCTGTCGTGCGGGTCCGGGACCAGCCACGCCTTGCCGGACGGCGACAGCCACAGCCGGCGGCCGTGGCACCAGACATTCTCGTTCCGCCGCCACTGGCCGTAAGCGATGTAGAGCGTGCGGCGGCCTTCGCTCGACGCTTTGACGACCAGCGCGTCGCACCTCGCTTCGCGCATGCCCCGGCCGACGGTCCGTAGATCGCCGCGTGACGGTTCGATCGACGGGACCAGCAGCAGGTCGGCGGAGGCAGCGTAGAACCATTCGCTGAATGGCGAGCGCAGCAGCAACCGGGTCGCCGGGTCGGATTGCCAGCCAACCAGCGTGGCGAGCGCCTGCGTCGCGGACAGCGCGCGCATCTGCGCCATCGCCCGCTCTTTGGTCATGATATACATGGAAGTCCTTGGGTCATTCGCGGGACGTGGCGGGCTGCACGCCACCGTCTCGCCTACATTTTCGCCTTCACGGCACAGCCGCAGGCTTTCCCCAATCTTCCTTCCGCCGGCCCCGGCGGCCCTTCCCGGATGCCCGCGACGGGCTAGCGCTCGGGGCCCTTGGTCGGAAGGCTGACCGGTGGCGCAGAGCTTGCCGGCCCCTTCGATTTCGCCGCCACCTGACCGACCTCGGCCGATACGGCGGCACCCAGCTTCCGCATCGTGACTGGCGCCGGGTCCGGACGATGCGCGTCCGTCGCAGCCCGCGACAGCGCCTGCTGAACGTCGGGATGATCGCCCCAATGCCGCAGGAGGGTCTGGATCGACTTCAGATCCGAGGCGCCTCCGAGATCGGGACCATGCGCCTCGATCGCGGCAAGCAGGCGCTTGATCTCCTTCGCCTGAAGGGCAGCGATCGCGTTCAATCGCTTCACGATCAGATACCGGAACCGGATGTTCTCGAGCAACGTCCGATCATCCGCCGACAGCGCGGCTGCATCGGGCTTCCTGGTCGCGGCGAGGATCGGAATTCGCTCCTCGGCAATGCGGCTCAGCAGCGCGTCGATGCGCTCGCGCATGTCGGGCGGCCCCTCGTCGAGCTGCGGGGCAATTGCTGGCGCTGGGTTCGGAGCGGCGCTCCTGCCATCGTCATTGGCTGCTCGCTGGGACGCACCACTTGCATTGGAGGCCATATGGCCGACCGGGGCTGGCGGCGCCTCATCGCGTTTCACCGGTCGCGAGGCACCGGTCCATACCCCCACCGACCTCAGCGATGGGGCCGAAGCGAGTGCGCCGACCGTTCGCAACGCCTGCTGTTCGGAGATCAGTTCGGCAGGCGGCGCAAAATCGAGGCCGGCCACCAGCTTCAGCCGCGCCTTCGCCCGTGCGAGTTCCGCCAGCCGGGCGTCGATCGCGACCTGCCGCAGGTGCAGTTCTCCGATCGCCTTGGCCGCCGCCAGGATATCCGCTTCGCCTTCGGCAATGGCAGCCTCGACCTTTGCGAGATGCGCCTCGGCTTCCCGTCGGCGCTTTTCGATGGCCGCCCGATGCTCAACGCTTCCGCCTTTCTGGGCAAGGGACATTTCGCAGTGATCCAGCGTCGCCTGCGCGCGGGATCGCGCTCGTTTACGGAGCCGGTCGTTCTCCCACGCGAGATCCCGCGTTTCCTCCAGCGCCTGTAGGACAACGCGGCGGTCCCGGATCAGTGCGGCGCCTTCGGGCGAGCCGGTGACGCTCTTCGCCAGCGCATCGTCCTGCCGTTGCAACGGCTTGAAGAAACTCTCGGTCCGCCGCCGTTCGGTCAGCGCGGCATATTGCCAGCTTGCCGCGGCATTGTAGCGCCCGATCACCGTCGGCACGCCCGCCCGCTCCAGCGCGGCAGCGCGGGTGCCAAGGTGCATCTCCGCTTCCTTTTCGATCCCGAGTGCCTCGTGCGACCGCGGGTCGATCCGGCGCTGAATGCCCCTGAGCGCCATCCTCTCGTTACAGATGGCGGCGAAGCGTTCGCGCAGGTGCGGCACGAAGGCCTTGCCGGCGATCGCGGCGTTGTAATGCTTCGGGCGCTTGTCGGGCGCGAGATTGCGAGTGACTTCGGCGATCTTTTCCTGTCGGTGCGGATAGCGAATGCGCGTTTCGCCTTTCCGCAGGAATTCCTCGATGACCTCGAAATCCCATTTATCGTGGTCGGCTATCCAATGGGCCGGGCGATCATGCGCGATGACGTGCAGATGGAAGTTGCGCCGATCGTTACCCGCCCCCGGTGCGTGGACCACCGCGGTATACATCATGCCCGTGGGTCTCCCCGCCGAGTCACGAGCGAAGGACCCGAGGTGATCGCAGAATTCGCGCACGATCGCGGCGCGGTCAGAAGCACCGAGTTCATGCGGCAGCTCGGCAACGTAGCGATACTGCGTGCGGCCGGCGGAGCCGGGGGTGAAGAAGACGGGCGGTTCCTCGTCCAGCCAGCCTGGTATCCGCCGCAGCACGTCGAGGATCGCCGCCTCGATCTTCTGACTGATCGCCCGCTCGCCGACCATCCCACGCCTCCGGCACGCCGTGCGATGGCGTGATGGTATCAGTGTGTAATGGATCGGTGCCGTCCGATAGACCCCCCATCGACACGGCCACCACCGCCTTCCGGATCACCCGCCTGCGGGTGAGGAGGACCGCGCCCGCCAGGCGCCAACCGGACCCGGCAATCGGGTCCGCGCACCAGCGTCGCTCGGGTTTACCCAGCGACGCGGTATTGCGCCTAAAGATTACCCGACCCGTAACGTGTGGCCCGCGCCGTTTCGTAGCACCGTTACAAACGTGATATGCAATTTTGACAGATTGACCGTGGGGGCAGGGCTATCGGCTTACTGATAGCTCAGTAAGCGGTGGTCGTGGATAGGGTAGCACAAAAATGTTGAGACTTATCGGGGCAGTAACGTCGATTGCAACGATCATCGGTGGCCCAGCTGTAAGCGAGGTAGAGGCACAGGTCGTCGACAGCGACGCCGTGCTGATTCGCGCGCTGGACCGGGCGTTCAAACCTGGCTTCCTAAGCACGACCGGCGTCCGTAAAAATGCGGACGGGACATATTCTCGTCTCGTCACGACGGGAGACGCAATCGCGAAACCGACATTTGACAAGCCTGTCGAAACCGCAAGATCCGCGTGCTCGGAAGTTGGTGGCAATCTAACACTTGCCTTAAGCGCTGGCCGATACGACCGTGACACCCCTCGAACCGTCCTCCGGGCGGGGGAACAACGACTAGATGTCGACTATTCATCGCTCTACGAATTGTTCGCCGGCTTCAACAGTGGCTGGTTTGGTGCCGGCTCCTCCGGTTTCAGGCGTATGTTCCGAACAAGCTATTTTGCCGAACGTGCGGCCAAACAAGCTGACGCTGCACCACCGTTTGGCGTGTTCCAATGCACATCATCAAAGGGTATCGGCTTATGGGCAATAGCCATTATGCCCAGTGGCGAGCCCTTCGCCTATGACCTGCCGATTAAGGTGACGCCGATTACGCAAGACTGGATCAGGGAACATCACCTGCAGTCGGCAAAGCGCATCGAAGCGGAGCGGCAGGCGCAGATCGCTGCTGATCGTTTGCGCCAAAAAGAAGAGGATTGGGCGAAGGCAGAGGCGGTTCGCTTGCGTCCGTTTCGTAAGGGCCTGAAGGTTGGCAGCCGCACCAATTGTGGAATAGTCATTGCCGTGCGCGACCCGCTCGTTCAGGTGCAATTGTCCCCGTACATTAGCGGGCCATCGGGAATCCGGGAATTCTGGGTGCCACGCGAAGAACTAACGGATGCGACACCGCCACGAGGCTGCGGCTTTGGGGAATGACGCCCGAATCCCGACATTGCTGAGAACTCTGGTCGGCAAGAGCCTGCGGCATGCCATGCACAACTCACAACCAAATAGGTTGTCGACGGGCCGGAGCGACCTGACTGTCTTTCCTGCGAGCAGGGCCCTGGAAGATCGGCGTGCGCGGGTCCGCATCGTGCCGCAAGCGGCCGAGGATGCGGTGAAGCGCATCCCCGGCGCCCAGCTGATCCGCCTCGACGATCTCGGCCATTCGCCGCAGGTCGAGGCGCCCGCCGTCTTCCTGCCCACCCTCCGCTCCGCGATGACGCCATGAGGCAGATGACCGGCGCTTTGGCGCTGCTACTCGCCAGCGGCTGTGATGCCGCCCCGGGACCGCAGCAACCGGCAGCGTCGCGCCCGCTCGAGACGCGCGGCCTCGACGGTGCCATCCTCGCTGACACCGTGGCCCAGGCCCGGCGTCTGCCGCGGATCCGCTCGCTGCTAGTGATGCGCGACGGGCAGGTGCTGGCGGAGCAGCGCATCAACGGCGGCCCGCCGCTCGACCGGCCGGTCAACATCAAGTCCGCGTCCAAGTCTGTGCTGTCCGCGCTGGTCGGCATCGCGATCGCGAAGGGCGTGCTGACCGGCGTGGACCAGCGCGTTCCGTCGGTGCTCGGCAGCGATGTGCCGCCTGATCCTAACCCGAGTCTTACCCTGCTGACCGTCGAGGATTTGCTGACGATGCGCGCGGGGCTGGAAAGGACGTCGGGCGAGAATTACGGGCGCTGGGTGTCCAGCCGCAACTGGGTCCGGTTCGCGCTGGCCCGACCCTTTGTCGATCAGCCCGGCGGGGCGATGCTTTACTCGACCGGCAACACGCATCTGCTGTCGGCCATGCTGACCCGGGCATCGGGGCGCGACACCCACGCCCTGATGCGCGATTGGCTGGCCGAGCCGCTCGGGATCGCGATCCCGCCATGGTCACGCGATCCGCAGGGCATCTACTTCGGCGGCAACGACATGCTGATGTCACCACGCGGCCTCGCACGGTTCGGCGAGCTCTATCGGCTGGGCGGCATGATCGACGGGCGGCGGATCCTTCCCGCGCGTTGGATCGAGGAAAGCTGGCCCCCTCGCACCGTCTCCCCGTGGAGCGGCGGGCAATATGGCTATGGCTGGTTCGTCGGGACCAGCCGCGGCCACCCGCTTCGCCTGGGGCTATGGCGGGCAGATGCTGTTCATCGTGCCGGACCTCAAGCTGACGGTGGTCATGACCTCCGATGCCGGCGGCGCGCGCGACACTGGCCATATCGCGGCGCTTAGCGCGTTGTTCGATGACGGGATCATTCCTGCCGCCGAGAAAGGTGAAGCGGTGTGATGTCACTCGCTGCTCAACACCACACCGACCCGAACCCCCTCCAGTCCCAGCCAGGCCGCCATCCGATCCAGCTCGATCCGTAGCCGGTCAAGCGTATCGCCCGGCGCCGTCGGCTCCAGCGTGATGCGGTGTGCGAGCAATACCCCCGCCTGCCGATCTGCCTTGAGATCGACCCGCGCGACCAGCGCTTCGTCCATAAGGAAGGGCAACACGTAGTAACCGTGCTTGCGCCGTTCCTGCGAGACATAAATTTCGATGCGATAGCGGAAACCGAACAGCCGTTCGGTGCGGGCTCGCTCCCAGATCAGCGGATCGAACGGCGCCAGCAACGCCGTGCCGCGCACCCGACGTGGCACGCCCGCATCACGGTGCATCCACGCCTTCTGGCTCCAGCCCTCGACCCTGACCGGCACCAGCACGCCATCCTCCGCCAGATCGGCGATGGCATGATCCGCCTCGGCGGGCTTCAGCCGGAAATAGTCGCGCAGGTCGCTGGGAGTGGCGACGCCCAGCGACCGGGCGCTGCGTTCGATCAGGGCACGCTGCGCTTCCTCCGCCGATGGCGTGGGCAGTCCCATGACCGCCGGCGGGATGACCCGCTCGGTCAGGTCGTAGAGCCGCGCGAAACTGCCCCGCCGCGTGGCGGTCGTGATCCGCCCCGACCAGAACAGCCATTCGAGCGCGTGCTTGACGTCGCTCCATTCCCACCAGCCGCTGCGACTCGACCCGCTCTCGAAATCGGCGGCTGCCAGCGGGCCTTCGGCGGTGATGCGTTCGAGCACCGCATCCGCCTCGGCCCGGCGTTCGACCGCGAAGCGGCGCAGCGCCTGATAGCCGATCTCGCCGCGCTCCGCGCGCGCCATCCGCCAGCGCAGGAGTGGGTGTAGATCGAGCGGGAGCAACGACGCCTCGTGCGCCCAATATTCGAACATCCGACGCCGGCGTAGCGGGCCCCATGCATCGCTTTCCAGCAGGGCTTGGTCGTATCCGCCAAGCCTTGAGAACGCCGGCAGGTAATGCGCTCGCGTCAGGACGTTGACGCTATCAATCTGGAACAGGTTGAGCTGCGCGGCGACGCTGCGCAGATGGCGACCAGACGGCTGTTCGGGCCAACGTCGTCCGAAGCCCTGCGCCGCCAGCGCGATCCGGCGCGCCTCACCTTTAGAAATGTCCATGACGGGACAGAAGGCGTGGGATCGTTTCGGGTCAATACATGTCGATCCAAGCTCGAGAGCGCACGGATACACGCAGAAACTGCCGCCGAACTTTACCTCGTGGCCGCTGCCAGAAAGGCGTAAAGCCGATCGTCATCGCTCATCGCCACGTTGAAGCGCATATGATCGCGCCAGTCACCGCTGGTACTGAACACCGGCCCCGGCGCCAGCACGATACCCTCGGCGACAGCGCGACGGGCCAGGTCGACGGCATCCGCGCCATCCGGCAGACGCGCCCACAGGAAGATGCCCGCCGCCGGTTCGATCCACGGCTCGATGCCCACTGCGCGCAACCGCTTGGCGACCTTGGCTGTCGCGCGGGCCAGCCGCGTTCGGATGCCCTCGACGTGGCGGCGATAACTGCCATCGGTCAGCACGCTATGGAGCAGGCTCGCGGTAAGCGGGCTGCCCGCCATCGACGTCGCGATGCGCAGGTCGGACAGCGCCTCGATCCAGTCCGACCGCGCTGCGATATGACCGCAACGCACCGCCGCTGACAGCGACTTCGAGAAGCTGCCGATGCGGATCGTTCGGTCGAGGCCGTCGAACGCAGCCAGCCGCGGAGATGGTCCATGTTCGAAATCGGCGAAGATGTCGTCCTCGACGATGACCATATCATGCGTATCGGCGATCTTGAGCAGGCGGTGCGCGGTCGCCGCCGCGAGCGACGCCCCCGTCGGATTATGGACGCCCGAATTCGTCAGATAAAGTCGCGGGCGATGCGTCGCGGCAGCCTCGGCGAAGGCGGCGACGTCCGGCCCACTTGGCGTCATCGGCGCGCTGATCACCCTGGCGTGATGTGCGCGCAGCAGCGCCAGGAAGTTGAAATAGCACGGATCGTCGACCAGCACGGTATCGCCGGGCTGAAGCAGGAAGCGGCACACCAGATCGAGCGCGTGCGTGCCGCTGTCGGTCAACAGGATCTGCTCGGGACCGGCCTCGATCCCCTGATCCGCCATCCGCCGGGCCAGCAGCGTGCGAAGCGGAAGGCAACCGCGCGGCGAGCCATAGCCGGCCAGCGTGCCGGCATCGATCGTCCGCGCGGCGCCGCGCATCGCCTTGCGCAACGCATCTCCCGCGAGCCAGTCGTCGGGGAGCCAGCCACAGCCCGGCTTCAGGTCGTACCGATCGTCCCGCAACGACTGGCGCAGCATCCACAGCGGATCCACCTCGCGTTCGGGCACGGGCGCAAGCCGGTCGAGCGCCAGCGGGGCGAGCGGCGCGGCGACGTAGAAGCCCGACCCCGGCCGCGAACGGATCACGCCATCACCGGCCAGCCGCTCATAGGCCTCGACCACGGTCGAGCGCGCGACACCACTCGCCTCCGCCATGGCGCGGATCGACGGCAGTCGCGCACCGGGCGTGAGCGTCCGCGCCTCGATACGGTCGCGGATCGTGCGGGCCACCATCGCGGTGCGGGTTTCGTCAGGTCGGGCTGCCACCGTGTTGCATCTTTCACCAATACAGTTCGGTCATATCGTATCGATCCGTTCCTGTTCGCGCCAGCCTGCGCACGATTACGTGGTGGCATCATCAACAGGAGACATGCCCCGTGACCCGCCCCTTTAGCCTCGTCGACGTGTTCGGCACCGACCCGCTGACCGGCAATCCGCTCGCCGTGATCGCCGATGCGGAGGGGCTGTCGAGCGAGGACATGCAGCGCATGGCCAACTGGCTGGACTTCGCGGAAACGACGTTCCTGCTTCCGCCGAACGATATGGGCGCAGATTATCGGGTCCGCATCTTCACGCGCGAGCGCGAACTGCCCTTCGCCGGACACCCGACGCTGGGGAGCGCGCATGCCTGGCTCGAAGCAGGCGGGCAGCCGAAGCAGGACGGCATGGTCGTGCAGCAATGTGGCGTCGGCTTGGTGACGATCCGCCGTGACGGAGATCGGCTGTCCTTCGCCGCCCCGCCACTGTTGCGCGGCGGCACGCCGGACGAAGCGGACCTGATACGGGCTGCGGACCTGTTGCAGATCGATCGTCAAGCGATCGTCGATGCCAACTGGGCCGACAACGGGCCGAGCTGGCTGGCCGTCATGCTGGAGTCGGCCGACGCAGTGCTCGCGGTGGAGCCAGCCTGTCCGCCGGGATCGGAACGCTTGAACGTCGGCGTGGTCGGCCCGCATCGATCGGACAGCGACGTTGCATTCGAGATACGGGCGATCATCTCGCCGGGCCAGGGCAGCCTGCTGGAAGACCCCGTGACCGGCAGCCTCAACGCGTCGGTCGGCCAGTGGCTGTTCGCCAGCGGTCGGGCGAGCGATAGCTACGTCGCCGCGCAAGGCACCCGGCTCGGGCGCTCCGGACGCATCCATGTTTCGCGGGACGATAGCGGTCAGGTCTGGGTCGCGGGCGCGACGCGGACGCTGTTCAGCGGCCGGACCCACGGCTGATGCAGGTCGCGATCCTGACATTCGATGGCTTCAACGAACTCGACTCGTTCGTCGCTGCCGCCATCCTCAATCGCCTGCGCTCGCACGGCTGGGTCGCGCACATCACCGCGCCGACGGATACGGTGACATCGATGAACGGCGTCGTCATCCATCGGCAACGCGACCTCGCGTTCGTCGAAGAGGCCGATGCGGTCCTGATCGGCAGCGGCGTCCACACGCGCGAGATCGCCACGGATGCGTCGATGCTGGCGCGCTTGCGGCTCGACCCGACGCGACAATTGATCGCGGCACAGTGCTCCGGGACGCTGCTGCTGGCGAAACTCGGCCTGATCGGCGACCTGCCTGCCTGCACCGATCTGACCACCAAGCCTTGGGTGGTGGAAGCCGGCGTCACCGTAATCGATGCGCCCTTCGCTGCGCACGGCAACATCGCCACCGCCGGCGGCTGCCTCGCGGCGCCCTATCTCGCCGCCTGGATGATCGCGCGCAGCGGCTCGCCCGACCTGGTGCGCGAGGCGCTGCACTATGTCGCGCCGGTCGGAGAGAAGGTCCGGTTCGTGGACCATGCCTTGTCGGTGATTGACGCAGCGCGTTAGCTTGGGAAACTGGCCTGGAAGCTGGTCGGCATCAGCGAGACATGCGCGTCGAGCGGCGGACGCAACTCGAAGGCGCGGGGATCGCGGGCGAAGTTCCATAGCCGGACGAGGCACCATTCGCGGCGGCGTTCGTCTGCCACCGCCAGCTCGTTGCGACTGATATGGAAAGGCGTGCGCTCCCAGCCGTTGGTCGTCTTCACCTCGATAAGGCGCGGGCGGCCATCGGGTTCGAAGCTGGCGATGTCGTAGCCGGCGCCGTCTCCATCCTGCTCCGACACCCAGCGGACGCGATCGGCCAGATCGTTGCGCCCGGCGGCCGTCAGCGACGATCGCTCGTGCCGGACGATCCGCTCCTCACCCGCGCGGCCGAGCGCACGGTTGCGGGCGTCACGCTCCGCCACGTCGAAGCGCCGGGCGATATGCTGCATCTGTTCGAGCTCGTCCGGCGGCGGCGCGTTGCCGAGTGTCGGCGGCGGACCGATCCACAGGGTCGGCGCTTCCCGCACGCGCGACGGCGCCCCTTTCGCCAACGACAGTCGCGTATCGGGTGCCAGCCACGCTGGATGCGTAGCCAGCCAGCGCGCTACCGCATCGACCAGCGATCCCTGGAAGTTGAAGGCAGGCTTGTAGCCGGGGATCCAATCCTCGCCGAGCCCCTTCAGGACGGCGCTGATATTCTGATGTTTGTATTCGATCGCCCCGCGCGGGCGGCCGATCGCCGCCTGCAACCGGCGATTATGCTCGGCCTTGCTGTAGGGACGGCCCGCCTCGTCGTCTGCCAGCATCGCGAAGTAATCGGCGACGATCGCGTCATTTTGTTGATCGGTCCAGTCGCCGGATGCCATCGGCCGAAGCTAGGCGATGCGGACGAAGCTGTCACGACGCAGCGCGCGCTTCCTGCTCCTTCCGCTTCCACTCCGCGGTCCGCAGGACGACATATTCCCGAAGCAGCTGCACCCGGCGCGGGCGGAAATTGCTCCCGCCGCGCTCCAGCGCCTCGATCCGCGGCACCTCGAACGTCCGGTGCGCCTCGCGCAACAGGCACCAGCCCACCAGCATCAGCGTCTTAGGGCTGTAGGACATGCCGAGCGGCAGGATCTCGCGCTCGGTCCGCCGCCCGTTCCTGTCGCGGTAGGCGATGCGCACGCTGAACTCGTCCCAGCAGGCTTCGCGCAGGAGGTCGAGGTCGATCGTGATGGCGGCGCGCGGCTCCGGCGGGCGCCAGGATCGCATCGTGGCGTGGGCCGCCTGCTGCGCTTGCCGGTCGGGCAAGGTCGCGACGATCCGCGCGAGCGCATTGCGGCCCGCCGTCGTCAGCGTGTCATCGCCGAGATCGCCGAGGCTCGCCACCGCCAGCATCAGCGCTTCGATCTCGAGGCGAGAGAAACTCTGCGGCGGCAGCGCCGGGTCTTCGGTCAGCGTGTAGCCGTATCCCGCCGTTCCATCGATCAGCACACCGCCGGCGCGCAGCGTGGCGATGTCGCGGTAGAGCTGCCGCGTCGAGATCTCCGTTTCCGCGGCAAGGCGCGTCGCCGTGACCGGCTTGGGAAGCCGCCGCAACGCCTCGAGCAACCGCATCAGGCGATCTGATCGTGCCATTCCTACTGCCCGAAAGTGTCAGGAGCACCTCCGTAATGTGACGGCATCATTCAACGCAAGGAGCAAGCCGATGCGCACCCTCTATTACTCGCCCAATTCCCGGTCCGACACGGTCGTCGCGCTCGTTCGGATGCTTGGTGCCGACATCGAGATGCGGGAGGTGACCATCGCGCGCCAGGACGGATCGGGCGGCCGAGATCCCGTCAATCCGCACCCGGAGGGCAAGGTGCCCTATCTGACCGATGGCGACGATGCGGTGCGCGAGCGCGGCGCGATCATGCTCTACTTGACCGACGCCTATCCCGATGCCGGACTAGGGCCGCTGCCCGGCGAGGCGAAGCGCGGTGCCTATCTGTCGTGGCTGTCCTATTATCAGGGCGTCATCGAGCCGCTGCTAATCCTGAAATGGGCGAACGTCAGCCATCCCGCGATCAACGCAGGCTTGCGCGACTTCGACACGATGATCGAACGTCTGGCCGAGCCGCTCCGCCAAGGGCCGTGGCTGCTCGGCGAGCGCTTTTCTGCCGCCGACATGTTGTGCAGTTCGCCATTCTTCTGGTTCACCGACATGATGCCCGCCGACCCGGCGATCCGCGACTGGGTCGCGCGGTGCGCCGAACGGATGGGCGACGGGAAGTAGGATCACGTCGCCCCACAGTCATGTGACGGTGCTTGGCAAGATTTACGACCTGGACTCGCCGTCGATCGGCGGTTGAAAGATGCCGCCTATCGGTCATCAGGCGCTTGCCATTTTGAGCACCTTTTTGTACCCATCGCTGTGCAACTCGCAGACAGACGAGTTGTTCGTTGACATGGAATCAACGACTTAGCGGGTCGGGAAAAATTTGGAGGAATCCTGTCTCCCCGACCAGAATGGCTGTTTTCCGCCATTCCTGCGCTGAGAAAAGCGTCGCCAGCCATCTGAAACCGGAACAGACCGGAGACAGGTGGAAATCATGGGAAATCGAAACCACGGAATAGTCCCGGAGCGGGTTGGCAATGGCCTTCCCGAGTCGTCCAATGACGACGCACTGCCGGTTGGTGCCATGCGCCGAGCCGATTTCGATAATCTTGGCTATGAGGTGGTCTACTTCGCTGGAGCCGAGCACGGCCCGATAAAAATCGGTCGCTCCATCTCGCCCGTCCGCCGTATCCGCGAATTGCAGGTAGGCCATCCCGGATTGCAGCACGTCTGGGCCATCGTGCCGGGCAACAACCTCACTGAGGCCATTTACCACCATCCCTTCAGCAGCGAGCGCAGCCGGGGAAGACGGTGGGCTTGGGCGACGGTGTCGGCGAGGATCGCGCTGTCCAGGCCACACGTTTCGACCGGGCCGGACACGACCGCTTGCCGTGGCGTCGGCGCGGCATCGCACCGCCGACCTGTTACTGGTCCCGTCGATCGAGCCGTCGCGCGGGAATCTCCGGACGGTCGACCGGGGCATGCGCGAAGCGCGGTGCGATGCGCTCGTCGTCAAGGCGTCGAGCGAGGGCCGCCGCACGCTCTACATCGCGTATGGTCAGTGGCGCCGGAAGGAGAATGTCTGGTGCCACGGCCGACGCCTGTGACTGTCGCCGCACGGCAAGGCGTGGCTGGTGCCGGACCCGCACGACAGCGAAGAGGGATCGACCGGCTTCGAGCGTTATCGCTTTGCGTCATCCTTCGACATTGAACGCCGAAACCGCCATCTCGACAAAGGCGCGCAGGCCCGCCGTCATGCGACGATCGGGCAGGCGGACGAGCGTCAGCGGCCGAGGGTCGGGCGCGTAATCCGCCAGGACCGGGATCAGGCGCCCCGACGCCAAATCACCCTCCAGCGTCACGCGGGATTGCAGGATGATGCCATAGCCCGCCACCGCCGCCTGCCGCAGGGCGGCCGCATGGTTGATGCGCAGGCGGGGCGGGGGCAGCGGTACGACATGCTCACCATCCGGACCGACCAGCGTCCATCGATCCTCCGCACCAAATTGTGCGAAACCGATCAATCGATGCTCGTGCAAGTCGGCGGGCGTCTCCGGATGACCGTGCCGCTCCAGATAGCCCGGCGCGGCGGCGAGCATCCGGCGATACGGGGCAAGCGGATGGGCGACCAGCCAGTCGTCCTCCAGCGCGCCGATCCGAAAGGCCAGGTCGAAGCCTTCCTCGATCAGATCGACCTTGCGGTCACCCAGCACCAGTTCCGCCTGCATGTCCGGAAAGCGGTCGAGATAGGTGGCCAGCAAGGGCGCGACCCGTTCGGTGCCGAAGGCGAGCGGCGCGGCGATGCGAAGCCGACCGACCGGCGTCTGCGCCACCTCGGCGGCCACCGCCTCGGCGATGGCGACATCCGCCAGCACGCGACGGCAGGATTCGGTGAAGCGTCGACCGGCCTCGGTTGGCGACAACCGCCGGGTCGTGCGGTGCAGCAGGCGGGTGTCGAGCCGCGCTTCCAATGCATTGACGTGCTTGGCCACCATCGTCGCCGAGATGTCGTGCGCCTTGGCCGCGGCGGTGAAGCTGCCGAGATCGACGACCGATATGAAGATCGCCATGCTGGTCAATCGGTCCATTGCAAACCCCTGGTTCGAAGATGTCGCATCCTATGCGGCTGTTTCCGCCAGGGTCCAGCAGGCATCCTCCGGTCATTGGCAACCGGAACAAGGATGGTCGGCGATGGGCGTGTCGAGGATGGGGCGGTGAAGGCGTTATTCTTCGATCGGTTCGGGGGACCCGAGGTCCTGCGCTATGGCGCTCTTCCGGATCAGGCGCTGGACGCCGGTTCGGTCTTGGTCGAGACCAGCGCGGTCGGCCTGAACTTTGCCGACATCTATCGTCGCCAGGGCGTCTATGTGCTCGACGGCGAGGCGCCATGGATCGGCGGCTATGAGGGGGCGGGACGCATCCTCGCGGTCGGAACCGGCGTCGATCGCTGGCGGGTCGGGCAGCGGGTCGGCTTTCTCGACGTGCCGCGCGCCCATGCCGAACGGGTCTGCGCGCCCGCCGATCGTCTGGTCGCGCTGCCGGACGATGTCGACGACCGCACGGCCGCCGCGCTGTTGCTGCAAGGCGTGACGGCGCAATATCTGGTCGAGGATAGCGGCAGGCTGTCGGCGGGCGACCGGGTGCTGGTCCAGGCCGCGTCGGGCGGCGTGGGGCGGCTGTTGACCCAGATGGCGATGGCGCTGGGCGCCGAGGTCCATGCGCTGGCCTCGACCCCGGCCAAGCGCGAACAGGCGCGGTCGAATGGTGCGAGCGCGGTCTATGGCTATGACGATTGGGTGGCGAACGTGCGGCGGGCGACCGGAGACGGCGTCGATCTGGTCTATGACTCGATCGGCACCACCCTTTACGACAGCCTCTCCGCCCTGCGTCCCGGGGGCCGCGTGGTGATCTTCGGCAAAGCGGGCGGCCCACCGCCCGCGATCGATCCGCTGTCGCTGATGGAGGAGTCCAAGGGCGTCGTCGGCGGCGATCTTTGGACCTATCTGAACCGTACGGAAAGCCGACAGAGCCGCGCCGACCGGCTGTTCGCGGCCTTGCGCGTCGGCACGATTACCGCGCCCGTCATCACTGCCTTCCCGCTGAGCGAGGGAGCCGCCGCCCATCGCCTGCTGGAAGATCGCAATTTCGCGGGCAAGATCGTCCTGATCCCCGACGGTCCACGGTAACGGCGATCGCTGGTGGGGGCCTGCCATGCTCAGCTATGATGCACGGCATACCCTATGATAATGAGATCGCGGCGCGCCAGGCATAAGCATCTGGTTTTCCAGTTTCCGCTTATACTGCCCGGACAGGCCGTATCCCGCTCAAGTGATCCGCTGCCTCTGAGAGGGCGGGCCGGCGCGGCGGGACGGTCGCAAATCCGTCCCGCCGAACCGGCGACCGTCAGGCGCGATAGCCGCCCTGGCGCTCCAGCATCCAACCGGGATATTCCGCCGGCAGCTTGGTCACCGCATCGAGCGCGGCGAGGTCGTCCGCGTCGAGCGACACCTCGGTCGCGGCGATATTGTCGGTAAGCTGGTCGACCCGCTTGGCCCCGACGATCACGCTCGTCACCACCGGCTGGTGGAGCAGCCAGGCAAGCGCGACCTGCGCGACGGTGCAGCCCTTCGCATCCGCGATCCGGCGCATCTCGGGGATCACCACCGAGCCGCGCGCCCGATCGACCGGCGGGAAGTCGAAGCTGGCGCGCCGACCATCCGCCGCCTGGCCCTCGCCGTCGTACTTGCCCGACAGATAGCCGCCCGCCAGCGGGCTCCACACCATCAACCCGATCTTCTCGGACCGCAGCATCGGTACGATCTCGCGCTCCAGGTCGCGGCCGACCAGCGTGTAATAGGCCTGAAGCGACAGGATTGGCGCCAGCCGCCGTGCCTCGGCGATACCGACCGCCTTCACCACCTGCCACGCGGCCCAGTTGGACAGGCCGAGATAGCGGACATGACCGTGACGGACGAGCGTGTCGAGCGCCTCCAGCGTCTCCTCGATCGGCGTCGCGGGATCAAAGCCGTGGATCTGGTATAGATCGATATGGTCGAGGCCGAGCCGCTGGAGGCTCTGCTTGCACTGGCTGAGGATATGGCCGCGCGACGCGCCGCGCGCATTGGGACCGTCGCCGACCGGCCCCAGCACCTTGGTCGCGATCACGACATCGTCGCGTGCGACGCCGAGGTTCTTGAGCGACTGGCCGAGAATGCGCTCGCTCTCGCCGCCCGCATAGACATTGGCGGTGTCGATGAAGTTGATGCCGGCATCGAGCGCGGTTCGAACCAGCGCGTCGGCCTCATCCTGGCGAAGCTGGCCGATCTGGCCCCAAATGCCCTCGCTGCCGCCGAAGGTCATGGTGCCGAGGCAAAGTTCGGACACGAAGAGGCCGCTATGGCCAATTTGGCGCATACGCATGTGATGGTTCTCCTGTGGGAATGAATGAGCCGGAGATACGCCGCGAGCGTGCGACCGGCGACGCCGATCCGATCAATGTCCTGCCCGATCCTATCAAAGTAAAACGTGCGCCGGTGCATTCGACGCGTGGGCGCATTGGCCGTAGCGGGTGTGGATGCGTCACCAGTCCGCGATCTTGGCCGGGACAGGCTCTTGAGGCGACCGAACATGTTCTGGGAGCGGCCGGCCTTGCCTCGAACATGAGGGCTGCGCCCTTGTAGTCGCTCATTTGCCCTTCGGTAAGGAGCATGACGCGCGGGCGGCCATGATCATCGCAGACGGCGTGCCGCTTGGAGTTCAGACCGCCCTTGGTAGCCCGATGCATCGGGGAACGAGAGCATCGCTCGAGCCCCTTTTTGAGCAGGCTGGCCGCTGTCCGATGCGCCTTCAGGTGGGTGGTGTCGATCATCAGTTGGTCTGGTGGCTCGCGCTCGGCCGCCAGACACGCAAAGATGAAGCAATCCGACGTCTCTTGCGCAAGTCGATTAACAGGTCCTGTACTTAGCGTCCCGCGCTGAACGAGGTGTTAGCGGACTTCGATGGTGACATGGCCGAGCGCGCTCATCCCGTCCAGCCGCTGGTGGATGCTGGCGCTGCTGGGCGTGAAGTCGAGTCCCTCGACCGCCAGCACCACCGCATGGGCGGTCGGCCCGATCCGCCAGATGTGGAAGTCGTGGATACGCAGGTCTCCTGGCCCCTCGACCCGGTTGCGGACCTCGCTCGCCAGCACGGGGTCGGCGGCGTCGAGGAGAACGGCGGACGCCTGCCGCATCAACCCGACCGACCAGTTGGCGATGACGACCGCGCCCAGCAGGCCCACCGCCGGGTCCAGCCATAGCCAGCCCAGATACCGTCCCGCGACGAGCGCCAATATCGCCATGACCGAAGTCAGCGCGTCGGCGAGCACATGGATATAGGCTGCACGCATATTGGTGTCGCCGCCATGCCGGTCATGCGCATGGTCGTGCCCGTGATGATGATGACCGTGCGAGTGGCCATGATCGTGGCCATGTCCGTGCCCGCCGCCCAGCATCCAGGCGCTGATCAGGTTGATGAGGAGGCCCAGCACCGCGACGAAGATCGCATCGCCGAACGCGACGGGGTGCGGATCGCTCAACCGCATGATCGATTCATAGGCGATGCCCAGCGACACCAGCCCCAGCACCATCGCCGATCCGAACCCCGCCAACTCGCCGACCTTGCCGGTGCCCCAGCTATAGCGGGGATTGGCGACATGCCGCTTGGCATAGGAATAGGCGAGGGCCGCGATCCCCAGCGCGCCGACATGGGTCGCCATGTGAAAGCCGTCGGCCAGCAGCGCCATCGATCCGGTCCAATAGCCCGCGACGATCTCCCCCACCATCATCCCCGCCGACAGCCAGACGACCAGCCGGGTGCGGCGCGCATTTTCGTCATGGGCATGGCCCAGATAATCATGGCTGTGGGTGGTCACGACATCGTCCTTTGCGATACGGTACGGGCTCATCGGGCTCAGCGGAAATGGCGGCGAAGCAGCTTGGCGAGTTCGGCAGCGGCGGCGTTGCGCTCCGCATCGCTCTGCCCCGGCGCGGCGACATGGGCATGGAGATGATCCTCGACCAGTTCGTCCATCAGGCCCGCCACCGCCCCGCGAACCGCCGCGACCAAGTGAAGCGTCTCGGCGCAATCGGCCTCCGCGACGACCGATCGCTCGATCGCGGCGACCTGTCCCGCGATGCGCCGGACGCGCGCGACGATCTTTTCCTTGCTGGTGGTGACATGCGCCATAACGCATAGGGGTATAGGGTATATTGCCGAGGCCATCAAGTCGCGGGTTGCGCGCGCCGGTCGGCTTCGGCCACATGACGCAAAGACGGGATCGAATGGGGATGGATAAGATGCGACGGACGCAGGGCTGGATAGCGGCGATAGCGGCGATGACGATGGCGGCGCCCGCCGCAGCCGAATCGATCCTGTTCGTCGGCAACAGCTTCACCTTCGGCGCGAATTCGCCGGTCATGCGCTATCGCCCCGATCTGGTCCGCGACCTGAACCGCGAGGGGATCGGCGGCGTGCCTGCGCTGTTCAAGACCTTCGCCGAGCAGGCGGGACAGGACTGGACCGTCAGTCTGGAGACGGCGGGCGGGCGCGACCTCGCTTTTCATTACGAGCACAAGCGGCGTGAGATCGATGCGCGTTGGGATGTGGTGATCCTTCAGGGCTATAGCACGCTCGACGCGCAACGCCCCGGCGATCCGACCCGCCATGCCGAGGCGGCGGGGTCGATCGCGGCGATGATGCGGCGGGCCAACCCCAGGGTCCGCGTCGAGCTGATCTCGACCTGGAGCCGTGCCGACCTGACCTATCGCGTGCCCAGCCCGTGGCGGGGCCGGGCAGTCACCGCGATGGCCGAGGATCTGGCGGTCGCCAATGCCGGGGTGTTGCGACGCTTTCCCGAGATTTCCGGCACCATTCCGGTCGGGCAGGCGTGGAACCGCGCCTGGGCGGAGCGGGTCGCCGATCCCAACCCCTATGACGGCATCGCCTTCGGTCAGGTCGATCTGTGGACCTGGGACCAGTATCACGCCAGCGCGGCGGGTTATTACCTGGAGGCGCTGGTGATCTTCGGAAAGGTCACCGGCTTCGACGTCCGGCGGCTGGGCGAGCAGGAGCGGGCGGCGCGCGACCTGGGGCTCGAACCCCGGCTGGTCGCGCGGCTACAGGCGATCGCCCATGCCGAAGTGACGGCCGTCACGCCGTGAAGATCGCCCCGTCGCGAACCATGACCGGCCATGGCGTCAGCCGCTGTCCCATACATGGCCCGCCCAGGCAGGCGCCGTCCTCGACCGCGAAGAGCGCGCCGTGCCAGGAACAGGCGATCCGCCGTCCGTCCGGGGTCAGATAGGCGTCCAGTTGCTGCGCCAGTGGCAGGCCCATATGCGGACAGCGGTCGACATAGCCGTGCACCGCATTCCCTTGTCGCACGATGAAGCCATGGAACCGGCCCGCGCGCATCTGAAGCACGAAGTTGCGAGCGGCCCCGTCGGCGATCGTGGCGAGCGGGCCGAGCGCGATCCCCGGTGGCGTCGCGGACAGGCGTTCGTCGCTCATGCCGCGTCGCCCTGCACTTCGGGTGCGGCCTCGGGCACGCGCTGTCGCAACCGTGCGGCGGCGGCGGTCAACCGGGGAAAGGGGATCAGGTCCACCCCGAACCGTTCGGCATTATAAACCTGGGGCAAGAGATGGCAGTCGGCGAGCGTCGGCGTGTCGCCATAGGCATAGCCCGCGCCATGCCGAGCGATCAGCAGTTCCAGCGCCTGAAAGCCTTCGCCGACCCAATGCGCGATCCAGCGGCGCACGGCCTCCTCATCCGCACCCATTTCCTGCCGCAGCATGGTCAGGACGCGCAGATTGTTGATCGGATGGATGTCGCAGGCGATGATCGCCGCCATCGCCCGGACCACGGCCCGCCCCGCGCTGTCGCTGGGCAGCAGGGGCGGGTCGGGATAGCGTTCCTCCAGCCATTCGAGGATCGCCGGGCTTTGAATCAGCGCGCCGTCCGGGCCTTTGAGCACCGGCACCAGCCCCTGCGGCTGAAGCGCGCGATAGGCTTCCTCCAATTGGGCCCCGATGCGCAGGTCATGCGCTATGCCGGTATAGGACAGACCCTTCAACGCCAGCGCCAGGCGAACGCGATACGCCGCGCTCGACCGCCAGTAACCGTGCAGCGTCAGGCTCATGGCAGCCGGGCCTTGGGAAAATCCTTCCACACCGCGTCATAATCGAGCTGCGCATGGGTCAGCGCATGGTCGGTGGGGCGATAGGGCCAGCAGCTTTCGACCATGAAGGCCATGGTCCCCTCGATCCGGTGCGGCTTCAGATCGGCGGCGCTCGCTCCCTGCCAACTCGCCAGGTCGGGGCCATGGCCCGCCATCAGATTGTGCAGCGACAGGCCGCCGGGGCGGAAGCCCTCCGCCTTGGCATCATAGGCCCCGGTGATGAGGCCCATCGCCTCCGACATGACGTTGCGGTGGAACCAGGGCGGGCGGAACGTGTCCTCCGCCACCATCCAGCGCGGCGGGAACAGGACCAGGTCGGCATTGGCGCGACCGGGCACGTCGCTGGGCGAGGTCAGCAGGGTGAAGATCGACGGATCGGGATGGTCGAAACTGACCGTGTTGATCGTGTTGAAACGCGACAGGTCGTAGCGCCAGGGGGCGAGATTGCCGTGCCACGCCACCACGTCGAGCGGGCTGTGGTCCAGCGTCATCGTCCAGAGCGAGCCGAGGAATTTCTGAACGACCGGCGTGGGTTCGTCGCGATCCTCGAACCAGGCGACCGGCGTCTCGAAATCGCGTGAATTGCCCAGGCCGTTCGCGCCGATCGGCCCAAGGTCGGGCAGGCGGAACAGGCTGCCGTGATTCTCGGCGACATAACCCGCCGCTTCGCCATCGGGCAGTTTGATACGGAACCGCACGCCGCGCGGCACCAGCGCGATCTGGCCGGGTGCGATGTCGATCCGGCCGAGCTCGGTCAGGATCGTCAGCCGCCCCGCCTGCGGCAGGAAGACCAACTCGCCGTCCGCATCGACGAACACCCTCTTCATGTCGCGGTTGCAGGCATAGACATGGACCGCGACGCCCTCCAGATCGGCGGGGTCGCGGTTGGCGAGCATCGTCGTCATCCCGTCGACCCAGTCCGTCCCCGCCCGCGGCATCGGCACCGGGTCCCAGCGCAGCCGGTTGGGGGGCAGGGGGATGTCGCTGGTGCCGGGGGCGAAGCGCGGCGCGCCGTCGTAGCGCTCATAGGGCGGATGCTCGGCGGTCGGGCGCAGGCGGTAGAGCCAGGAACGGCGGTTCTCGTGGCGCGGCGCGGTGAAGGCTGTGCCGGAGAGTTGTTCGGCATAAAGGCCGAAGGCGGGGCGCTGCGGCGAATTGCGGCCGATGGGGAGCGCGCCGGGGACCGCCTCGGTCGCGACATGGTTGCCGAAGCCGGGGATGTAGGATGTTGTCATCTCTTTCCTCTCCACAACATGCCAGCGCGTCAGACGTGGTCAAGCCTGTCCTGAGCGACTGCCTTGGCAGTCAGTCGAAGGGCCGCGCCTTATGCGCTGGCTGGGCCACGCTGGCCGGGCTTGCTCGCGTACCTTCGTGCGCGCATCGGTGGATGCTCAGGCATCCACCGTGATGACGCCGCGCCGGATCTGGTCCAGTTCGATGCTCTCGAACAACGCCTGGAAATTGCCGTTGCCGAAGCCTTCATTGCCCTTGCGCTGGATGATCTCGAAGAAGATCGGGCCGACCATAGTCTCGGTGAAGATCTGGAGCAGGATGCCCTCGCCATTCTCGACCGAGCCGTCGATCAGGATGCGATTGCGCTTCAGCCGGTCCAGGTCCTCGCCATGGTTCGGCACCCGCTTGTCGACCAGTTCGTAATAGGTCTCGATCGTGTCCTGCAATCGCACGCCGTTGGCGCGCAGCTTTTCGACCGTCTCGTAGATATTGTCGGTGGTCAGGGCCAGATGCTGGATGCCTTCGCCATTATATTCGCGGATGAATTCCTCGATCTGGCTCTTCTCGTCCTGGCTTTCGTTCAGGGGAATGCGGATCGCCTTGTCGGGGGCGATCATCGCCTGGCTGAACAGGCCTGTCGCCTTGCCCTTGATGTCGAAATATTTCTGTTCCTCGAAACCGAACAGCTTCGAGTAGAAGCCCGACCATGTCCGCATCTTGCCGCGCCGGACATTATGGGTCAGGTGGTCGAGCAGATCGAGCCCGACATTCTTCTCCGCCTCCGCCTGCTGCCAGCCGGCGATCTCGTTCCAGTCGGCGAACAGGTCGTTGCCTGCCTTCACCAGATAGAGATAGCTGCCACCGATGCCCTCGATGGCCTTGGCATCGGGGGTCAGGCAGCCTTGGGCCGCGTCGACCGGGATCGCGCCGCCGCGCACCGCATGATCGAACGCCTCCGCCGGATCGGCGACATAAAAGCCCATGCCGCTGGCCGAGGGACCATGCTCGGCGCGGAAGTCCGCCGCCTGGCCCTTGTCCTCGACATTGAGGAGCAGGGTGATGCGGCCCTGCTTGTACCGGGTGATCGCCTTGGTCGGATGGCGATGGGTGGGCACGAAGCCCATCATCTCGAATTGACGCGCCAGTGCCTCGGGTTCGGGGGTCGTGAATTCGCAGAAAGCGAAGCCGTCCAGCCCCAGCGGATTGTTCGGGGTGGTTGCCATGACGTCCAACTCCTGATCCAGTATCGTTGGTTACTAAATCGCAGAATGGGGAATTGGTGTCAAATGTTACGATCTCGCGAATTGCGGCTCGATGGCTTTCTTCCCTATCGTCTGTCGATCACCTCGAACCTGGTCAGCGATCATATCGCCAGCGCCTATCAGCAGCTTTTCGGCCTGACCATTCCGGAGTGGCGGCTGATCGCCATCGTGGCGGAAGAGGGCGCGGTCGCCCAGTCGGCGGTGTGCGAGCGCAGCCGGATGGACAAGGTCACCGTCTCTCGCGCCGCGATCGCGATGGTCGGGCGCGGCCTGCTGGAGCGAACGGCGCATGACGGCGACCGCCGCTCGCACCTGCTGGTGCTGACCGAGGCGGGGCGGACGCTCTACGCCGATGTCGCGCCCAAGGCGCTGGAGCTGGAAGCGCAACTCTTCGCCGGGTTCACGCCCGAGGAACTGGAAAGCTTCGTCACCATGCTCCACCGGATCGATGCGGTGGCGCTGTCGCTGCGCGGCTGACGCCCCCCGGTCACCGCCCCAATATGGTGCGGTAGAGAGCCAGATAGCGGTCCGCCATCCGGTCGACCGAAAAGCGATCCGCCGCGACCGCGCGACAGGCCGCCCGGTCGATCTCGCCAATGCGGTCGAGCGCGGCGATCGCTTGGTCGACATTGTCGACCAGAAGGCCGTTCACGCCGTCCTCGATCAACTCGGGCATTGACCCGCGCCGGATCGCGATGACCGGGGTGCCGCAGGCCATGGCCTCCACCACCGACAGCCCGAACGGCTCGTCGAAATGGATGAGGTGGAGCAGCGCCCTGGCCTGGCCGAGCGTGGCGGTTCGCTCCGCGCCGCCGACGGGGCCGCGATAGACGATGCGCTCGCCATCGACATGGGGGGCGACCTCCCGCTCCCAATAGCCTTGATCTTGGACGATCCCCGCCATGACCAGCCGGTGTCCGGTCGCCTGGGCGACCGCGATCGCCTCCGCCGCGCCCTTGTCGGGATGGATGCGACCGAAGAAGAGGAGATCGTCGCTACCCACGGGATCGAAAGGAAATTCATCGATCGGAATGCCGTGATGGATGGTCTCGGCATAGCGCAGCCGGGGGTGCCGGTCCGCATCCGAGATCGCGACATAATGGACGCGATCCTGATAGGGCTCGTACATCGGCACGATCCGCTCGGACGAAAAGCCATGGATCGTCGTGACCATCGGTGTATCGACCAGCCCGGCAAAGGCGTGCGCCGGAAAATCCGCCTGGTTGTGGATCAGGTCGAACTCGCCCGCGCGCTCGAACACGGCGGCGAGATGGCGCATTTCCCACACCTTGGCATCGACGCTTGGGTCCTCCGAATAAGGGGCGGGGACGGGACCGGCCAGGGTCGCCTTCGTCAGGCTGTCCTGCGTCGCGAACAGCGTCACATCGACGCCGCGCTCGACCAGCGCCTCGGTCAGCAGGCTCGTCACCAACTCCCACGGACCATAAGCGCGCGGCGGCGTGCGCCACGCAATGGGGGCGATCATCGCGATTTTCATGGCAGGGCGTCGACTTTCAGGATCAAGCCCTCATCGGGGCGAAGCAGGGACGGCGTTCCGCCCGGCAACGGGCCGGGCAGGGTGGACAGCAAGGGGCGACCGCGCGGCAAATCGATCGGCGCGGGGGTATGACCCAGATTGAGCGCGACGACGAACCGCTCGCCATCCTGTTCGCGCTCATAGGCGAGCACGGGTCCTTCCGCCTCGATCAGCCGGATCGGGCCGGTGGCGAGCGCGGGCGTCACCCGGCGGATGGCGAGGAGCGCGCGGTGGAGCGCCAGCATCGATCCCGGCTCGGCCAGTTCGCTCGCGACGTTTCGCCGCTGCCAGTCCCGCCCCAGTGGCAGCCAGGGCTCACCAGTGGTGAAGCCGCCATGGTCGCTGTCGTCCCAGGGCATCGGCGTGCGCACCGGATCGCGGCCCAGCCCCAACCCCGGCTCGCGCAATTCGCGGGGATCGCGGACGCGATCGGCGGGGATGGCGCCATTCTCCATTCCCAACTCATCCCCATAATAGAGCGTCGGCGTTCCCCGCAGCGTCAGCAGTAGCATGGCCGCGACCCGCGACTGCGCCGCGCCGCGCTTGGTGGCGCTGCGGGGACGATCGTGATTGCCCAGCACCCAGTTCGGCCAGCCGCCGGGGGGCAGGGCGGCCTCATATTCGGCGATCATCCGGGCGAGATGGCGGGCGTCCCAGGGCGCGTCGATCAACTGGAAGTTGAAGGGCAGATGGACCCCTTCGCCCCGCTGCCCGTAATAGCGCATCAGCCGCTCGACCGGCAGGTAGATCTCGCCGATCAGCACGCGCTCATCCCCCTCGCGACCAAAGGCGTCGGCGATCGCGCGCATGTCGGCGGCGATGTCGTGCACTTCGGGCTGGTCGGTCGAGTGAAGCTGGAACACCCGGTTCATCTCGCCGGTCGCCGGGTCCCAATCGGGATTGATCGGATTGTCGGGGAAGCCTGCATGTTTGACGATGTGCCACAGCACGTCGATCCGGAACCCGTCCACACCGCGTGCGAACCAGAAACGCAGCACGTCGAGCATCGCTGCCCGCACCTCCGGGTTGCGCCAGTTGAGATCGGGCTGTTCCTTCAGAAAGGCATGATAATAATATTGGCCGGTCGCTTCGTCCCAGGTCCAGGCGGGGCCGCCGAAATCGCTGATCCAGTTGTTGGGCGGCCCGCCGTCCGGCGCCGCGTCGCGCCAGATATACCAGTCACGCTTGGGGTTATCCCGCGACGACCGGCTCTCGACGAACCAAGGATGCCGGTCGGAACTATGATTGGGCACGAAGTCGAGCAGGAGCTTGAGTCCCCGCGCATGGGCGGACGCGAGCAGCGAGTCGAAATCGGCCAGCGTTCCGAAACGGGGATCGATCCCGCAATAATCCGCCACGTCATATCCGAAATCGGCCATAGGTGACGGAAATATGGGAGAAAGCCATATCGCATCGACCCCGAGTTCGACGAGATAGTCCAGCCGCGTCTCGACGCCCCGCAGGTCGCCGATCCCGTCGCCATCGCTGTCCTGAAAGGACCAGGGATAAATCTGATAGAGAACGGCGGACTGCCACCAGGGCCTTGCGCTCATGCGAACAGGCTCTTGGGCAGGCGGGTCATGCGACAGGCCAGATCGGCCTCGCCGCTGGCGACCAGATAATGGTCGCCCATGTCGACGATACCCGTCGAGAAGACGACCGGGGTCGGCAGATACATTTGATGCGCGATGGAGGCGGTCAGCGTGGGGTCTGCCTCCAGGATCGGGCGGTCGTCCTCGATCCGCAGGATGCGGGTGGGGTCGTCGGCGTCGAACAGCGCCCAGAAACTGCGATAGATACCCACCGCATCGCGGCGTTCCACCCCATGATATAGGGTCAGCCAGCCCTGCTCGGTCAGGATCGGCGGCGTGCCGCCGCCGACCTTCATCGCCGAGGTCGAGCTTTTGCGGGCGCGAATACCGGGAGCCTCCATCGGTTTCCAGTGGAGCGCATCGGGCGAGGTCGCGAAGTTGATCGACGGGCCGCCGACAAAGGGGCTGTCCCCCGGATAGGCGAAATAGACCTCGCCCAGCGGCCGGGTCAGCGCCATGAAGCGCCCTTCGACCAGCCCCTCGAAGAACAGCATGTCCTTGTTCTGATGGTCGAGGATGATCCCCGCCAGCCGATAGTCCAGCCCATTGTCGGAAAGGTGGAGAGTGGTCGAATGCCGCTCCGCTGAAACCGAGCAAGTCGTCATGTACCAGCGATCGCCGACCCGGCTGATCCGTGCATCCTCGACGCCGTAATCCTGCCAGGACGCCTCGGGTTCGATCGCCTTGTCGTAATGGACCGCGACGATCCGCGCGCCATCGGGCGTCAACTCGACCGGCAACAGCCATGACAGCGAGGTGAGGGCGAGGATACGATGCGCCCCACCCCTGATGGCGAATTGCCGGGGATCGGCCATGTCGACCGCGTCGAGCGGATAGCGGTCGAGAACATAGCCCGCTCGGGTCCAGCGGATGGCGCGGACATGATCGCCCTCGACCGGCTCGCTCAACGCTTCCGCCACCCGGACCATCAGCAGCAGGTTGCCATTGGCCATCCGGGTCATCCCCGGGTTGAACGCCCCCAAGACATAGGTCGACTCGGATATGCCCCGCCGAAGCGGGGATCGCGACAGATCGACATCATCGGGGCGAAAGATCAGCAGGTCATCGGCCATGGGCCCGCCAACGTCCACGCGGCCGCTCGCGTTCCGCTCAGCCCGCGGTCGCGACCTTGAGAAACACCGACCAGCGATGCTCGAAGAACGCGGCGGGGTCCAACCCGCCGAACGGATCGGGTATGGCGAACTGCATCCGGCGGCTGGGCCCGTCGAGCATGTCGGTCAGCAGGTTGAACAGGCTGAGCGGCGTTTCATCCCTGCGCAATTCGCCCGCATCCTGTGCGTCTTGCATACAGGCGATCAGCGGCTCCGAAATGATCCGGTCCCAGGCCGCGAAACGTTCGCGCAACTCATCCGAAAAAACCGCCTCGGACGTCAGAAATGCCATGAAGCGGATCGACTCGGGCTCGACGCAGAAGAAAAAGAATCGCCGGGCGGCGGTGTGGAGCCGCTCCAGCGGATCGGGGTCCGATGCGACGTCGAGGACCGCGCGGCTCAGCCGGTCCAGATCGCGGCTCACCACGGCGTCCAGCAATGCCATCTTGCCCGCATAGCGGCGATAGATGGTGTGCTTGCTAACCCCAACGGACAACGCGATTTCCTCCATCGAGGTGCCCTCGATGCCCCGGCAGCAGAACGCCTCTCTGGCGCCGGTCAGAATGATATCGTCGATATGCTGAGCCTGCTCTCGCGTCGGGCGCCCAGCGGTCCGTTTTATGATGGCCATGATCCCCTTTCTGCGACCTCCGACCGTGTAGGTCAAATTTAATTGTACCTCATCGTTGCTTTTCTAAGGGTGCGAGGTACAGGGACCTGAATGACTCAAATGTCATGTGGTTCAGGGAGTTTCTCGGCGTGTCCAAATTTTCCGGCTTCGGGTCGTCGCTGGCGATGGCTTTTGCGTTGGCGGCATGCGGGCAAGGGGGGCAGCAACAGCAGGCCGCGCCCCCGCCGCCGGTGGTGACCGCCATCACCGTCCAGTCGGCCGCCGTGCCCAACATCATCGAACTGCCCGGACGGATCGAGGCCGTTCGCACCGCCGAGGTCCGCGCCCGCACCGACGGTATCGTCGAGGCGCGTCTCTATCGCGAAGGCACCGACGTGGCGGAGGGGCAGCCGCTGTTCCGCATCGACCAGCGCGACTATCGCGCCCAGGTGACGCAGGCCCAGGCGACGCTCGCCAGGGCGCAGGCGGCGCGCGCCAACGCCGCCTCGGTCGTCCGCCGTTACCAGCCGCTGGTCGCCGAGCGGGCGGTCAGCGCGCAGGAATTCGATGCGGCCCAATCCGACCTCCGCCAGGCCGATGCCAGCGTCGCCGATGCCCGCGCCGCCCTGTCCCGCGCGCAATTGCAGCTGAGCTATACGATCGTCCGCGCGCCCATTGCGGGGCGGGTGGGCCGCGCGCAGGTGACGGAGGGCGCGCTGGTCAGCGCCACACAGGCTACGCCCCTGACCCAGGTGGACCAGATGTCGCCCATCTATGCCGTCTTCACCCAGTCGAACGCGGCGCTGACCGACCTGATCCGGCAGGCGCGTTCGGGCGGACTGAACCTGCCCGACCTGTCGCACATCACGGTGCGCCTCACCCTGGAGGACGGAACCGAATATGGCCCGAGCGGGCAGATCGATTTTGCCGGGCAGACGGTCGACCCGACGACGGGCAGCCAGCAGTTGCGCGCACGCTTCCCCAACCAGAACCGCATGCTGCTGCCCGGTCAGTTCGTCCGCGCCCATGTCAATGCGGGCACGATCCGCAACGGCATTTCGGTGCCGCAACGCGCGGTGCAACTCAGCAACCAGGCGGCCTCCGTCATGGTGGTCGACGGATCCGGCACGGTCCAGGCGCGTGCCGTAACGCTGGGCGGGCAGGTCGGCAGCAATTGGGTTATCCTGTCCGGCCTGAAGCCGGGCGAGAAGGTGGTCACCGAGGGGTGGCACAAGGTGCAGCCGGGCCAGAAAGTTCGCGTCCAGGCGCCGGGGCAGCAAGCCGGACAACAGGCGCAGGGCGGCCAGCCGGCCGCCGCCCGCTGATCGCCGGAGTAAATCTTCATGAACCGCTTCTTCGTCTATCACCCGGTCTTCGCCTGGGTGATCGCGCTCTTCATCGCGCTGTTCGGCGTGATCGCGCTCCGGCTGCTGCCGATCGAGAGCTATCCCTCGGTCGCGCCGCCCGCGCTGAACCTGGCGATCAGCTATAACGGCGCCGATGCCGAAGTGATGGACCGGTCGGTGACCGCCGTCATCGAAAAGGAACTGAACGGCGTCGACAATTTCCTCTACATGGCGTCGACCAGCCGCTCGAACGGGACGGCGGAGATCACCGTCACCTTCAAGCCCGGCACCGATCTCGACGTCGCGCGCACCCAGGTCCAGGACCGGCTGAGCCGCGCCGAACCGCGCCTGCCGCAGGAGGTCCGCGCGCTGGGCATTCAGGTGACCGAGAGTTCGGCGGGCTTCCTGGAAGTCATCACGCTCAGTTCCAAATCGGGCCGGACCAGCCCGGTCGAGATGGGCAATTTCGCCGAGAACAACATCCGCAACGAACTTCGCCGGATCGACGGCGTGGGCGATGTGCAACTGTTCGGCTCCCCCTATGCGATGCGCATCTGGCTCGATCCGCAGAAGCTGGCGGGCTATGGCCTGTCCGCTTCGGAGGCGCTGGCGGCGGTGCAGGAGCAGAACAGCCAGACGGCGGGCGGTTCGATCGGTGCGCAGCCGCTGAACCGCACGGCGGAATTCACCGCCCAGATCATCACCCAGAACCGCTTCGCCACACCCGAGCAGTTCCGCCAGATCATCATCCGCGCGAATCCGGACGGATCGGCGATCCGGCTGGGCGATGTGGCGCGGGTCGAACTGGGCAAGGACAATTACGGCTTCCGCCTGACCCTGAACGGTAAGGAGACGGTCGGCCTGGCGGTTCAGCTGGCGAGCGGGGCGAACGCGCTGGCGACGGCGGACGCGGTGTCGGCCAAGATGAAGCAGCTTCAGGCGAGCTTCCCCGCCGATGTCACCTGGAGCGTCCCCTTCACCACGACGCCGTTCATCACCGCCTCGGTCGACAGCGTCATCCATACGCTGGTCGAGGCGATGATCCTCGTCTTCCTGGTGATGTTCCTGTTCCTCCAGAATTGGCGCGCGACGCTGATCCCCGCGATCGTCGTGCCGATCGCGCTGGGCGGGGCCTGTATCGGCCTGCTGGCGTTCGGCTTCTCGATCAACACCCTGTCGCTGTTCGGCATGGTGGTGGCGATCGGCATTCTGGTCGATGACGCGATCGTGGTGGTCGAGAATGTCGAGCGCATCATGTCGGAAGAGAGGCTTAGCCCCCGCCGCGCGACGGTGAAGGCGATGGGCCAGATCACCGGCGCGATCATCGGCATCACGCTGGTGCTGGTCGCGGTGTTCATCCCGATGGCCTTCTTCCCCGGTTCCACGGGGGGAATCTATCGCCAGTTCTCGGTGACGCTGGCCGTGTCGATCTTCTTCTCGGCGCTCCTCGCGCTGACGCTGACACCAGCCTTGTGCGCCACGCTGCTCAAGCAGGAGGATGCGCATCTGGACAATCGGCCCGAGCCCAGACCGGGCGTCCGTGGCTTGCCGCGCCGCTTCTTCAACTGGTTCAACGACAAATTCGGGCGGGGCACGGAAAAATATAGCGGCGGCGTCGCCCGGATGATGTCGCGCCCCAAGCGTTGGCTGGCTGTATTCGCGGTTGTCGTGGTCCTGACCGGCCTGATGTTCACCCGCGTGCCCGGCGGCTTCCTGCCGACCGAGGACCAGGGCTATATCTTCGTGTCCTATGACGCGGCACCGGGCGCGACGCTGGAGCGGACCGGCGAGGCGATCACCAAGGTCGAGACGTTCCTCCATGCCCAGCCGCAAGTGTCCGATATCGTGTCGGTCGCCGGCTTCAACTTCTTCGGTCAGGGCCAGTCGGCGGGTATCTCGTTCGTCAACCTGAAGCCCTGGGCGGATCGCAAGGGAACCGAGAACAACTCGACCACGCTGGTCGGAAAGACGATGGGCTTCGTCCAGTCGATTCCCGAAGCGACGATCTTCGCGCTCGACCCGCCGCCGATCCAGGCGCTGGGCAATGCGACCGGCTTTTCGATGAAGATCGAGGACCGCGCGGGTCTGGGCGAGGCCGCGCTGCAACAGGCGCAGGGCGCGATCCTGGCCAAGGCGTCGCAGAACCCCGCGCTGATGGGCGTTCGCCCGGAAGGCCTGGGCCCGGCGCCGCAGCTTTATGTCGATATCGATCGCATCCAGGCCCGCGCGCTGGGCCTTCAGATCGCCGACGTGAACCAGACGCTGTCGATCGCCTTCGGCTCGGCCTATGCCAACGATTTCGTCCGCGAAGGCAATGTGTTGCGCGTCTATCTTCAGGCCGATGCGCCGCAGCGCATGTCGCCCGAGGACGTATTGGCGCTGCGTGTCCGCAATGCGCAGGGCAATATGGTGCCCTTCTCGTCCTTCACGAAGGTCCGCTGGCAAAACGGGCCGCAGCAGTTGGAGCGGTATAACGGTTATCCGTCGCTGACCATCTCGGGCATGGCGGCTCAGGGTCAGTCGACCGGCACCGCGCTGAACGAGATGGAGAAGATCGCGCGCGAGGTGATGCCCGCGGGCATGAGCTTCGAATGGACCGGCACCGCCTATGAGGAGCGTCAGGCGGGCGGCCAGATCGGCCTGCTGCTGGGTCTGTCGCTGGTCGTGGTCTTCCTGTTGCTCGCCGCGCTCTATGAAAGCTGGGCGATCCCGCTGGCGGTGTTGCTGGTGGTGCCGTTCGGCGTGCTCGGCGCGGTGCTGATGACGATCCTGCGCGGTTTTTCGGCGGACGTGTACTTCAATGTCGGCCTCATCACGATCATCGGTCTGGCGGCGAAGAACGCCATCCTGATCGTCGAGTTCGCCATCGAGGACCAGCAGGCGGGCCGCTCGCCCTTCGAAGCGACGGTCGAGGCGGCGCGGCAGCGTCTGCGCCCCATCCTGATGACCAGCCTGGCCTTCATCCTGGGCATGGTGCCCCTGTTCATCGCCAGCGGGGCGGGCGCGGCCAGCCGCCGTGCGGTCGGGACCGGCGTGATGGGCGGCATGATCGCGGCGACCGCGTTCGGCATCTTCTTCACGCCGGTCTTCTACATCGCCGCGAAGAAATGGCTGGCCCGCGAACATGACCATGAGGCCGAGGATGCCGCAGAGGAAGCGCACGAGCGTGAGACACGAACCGGCGATGAGGAGGGCCCGGCCCATGCGTAAGGGCGTTTCCCACATCGCCGCCGCGCTGGCGCTGACCAGCGCCCTGACGGCTTGCAACCTGGCGCCGCAATATCGCCAGCCGGTCGCCCCCGTGTCCGCCTCCTATCCCGAGGCGATGACGGGCAGCCGGACGGCGGCCGAGATCGGCTGGCGCGAGTTCTTCGCCGACGAGCAGCTCAAGGCCTATATCGCCGCCGCGCTCGCCAATAATCGCGATCTGGCGCAGGCGGTGGCGCGTGTCGCCCAGGCAAGGGCGCAATATCGCATCCAGGATGCGCAGCGCCTGCCCGCACTGGATGCGTCGGCATCGGCATCGCGGACCCGCGTGCCGCTCAATTCGCTCGGCTTCGGCGACGCCTTGCCCGGTGGAGGGGACGCGCAGAACCCGACCTCGATCACCTATAACCAGTTCGCGGTCGGTGCCCGCGTTTCCAGCTTCGAGCTGGATTTCTGGGGCCGCGTCCGCAACCTGGCCGAGGCGCAGCGGCGGCAATATCTGGCGACCATCGAGGCGGAGCGGACGTTCCGCCTGTCACTGGTGGGGCAGGTCGCCGCGACCTATCTCCAGATCCGCGCGGCGGAGGAGCAGATCGCGCTCGCCGAGCGGACCGTCACCAGCCGCCGCGAGGGGCTCGCCATCGCCAAGCGTCGCATGGATGCGGGCGTCACCTCCAGCGTCGATTACGACCAGGCGGCGGCGCTGCTGACCCAGGCCGAGACGCAGTTGGCCGAGCTTCGCCGGACGGTGGCCCAGTCGCAGAATCTGCTGACCGTGCTGGTCGGTGGACCGATCGCCGGTCCGCTTCCGGCCGGACGGCGGCTGGGCGACCAGAAGCAGTTCGCCGATATCGAGCCGGGTCTGCCCTCGGCCTTGCTGGTCAACCGCCCGGACGTGCTCCAGGCCGAGCAGCAATTGCTGGCGGCCAACGCCAATATCGGTGCGGCGCGCGCGGCCTTCCTGCCCAGCATCTCGCTGACCGGGCTGGCGGGCTTCGTCTCGCCCGCGCTCAGCAGCCTGATCGACGGCAATTCGCGGCAATATCAGGTGCAGGGCGCGGCCTTGCTGCCGATTTTCGACTGGGGCCGCCGCAATGCGCAACTGAAGCTCAGCCGCGCCCAGGCCGACGAACTGACCGCCGCCTATCAGCGAACGGTGCAGGGCGCGTTCCGCGAAGTGGCGGACGCGCTGGTCGCCCGTCGCCGCTATGCCGAGCAGATCGAGGCGCAGACCCGCGCGGTCGATGCGCAGCGCCGCCTCGCCCGAACGGCACGGCTTCGCTACACCAACGGCATCGCCATCTATCTCGAAGTGCTGGATGCGGAACGCAACCTGTTCTCCGCCGAACAGCAGTTGCTGACGCTGCGCAGCGCCGCGCTCCAGAATGACGTGACCCTCTATGTCGCGCTGGGCGGTGGCCTGCGCGAGGGTGGGGCGTCGTCGACGGTTCCCGCGAACGGCTAATCCCCCCAGCCGTCGCGGTCGAGCGAGGGGCGTGCGGGATATCCTCCCGTGCGCCCCTTTGCTTTGTGGTGGGTGGGGCGTAGCGGAGGTGTCTGGAAAACGGGGATTTGGAATGACGCACTGGACGATCGGGATCATCGGCGGATCGGGCCTCTATGCCATCGATGCGATGGAGGATGTCGAGACGCTGGTCCTCGACACGCCCTGGGGGGCACCGTCGGATACGCTTGTGCGAGGGCGGATCGGTGCGGTGCGCTTCGTATTCCTGCCGCGTCATGGCCGGGGGCATCGTCTGTCGCCGACCGAGGTTAATGCACGCGCCAATATCCATGCGCTCAAGCTGGCGGGCTGCACCGATGTGCTGGCGATCTCGGCGATCGGGTCGCTGCGCGAAGAATTGCCGCCGGGCCATTTCGTCGCGGTCGACCAGTTCATCGATCGGACCGTGCACCGGGATACCAGCTTCTTCGGATCGGGACTGGTCGCGCACGTGTCGATGGCCGATCCGGTCTGTCCGCGCCTCTCCACGCTCGCCGCCCATGCGGCGGAGCGGGCCGGGGCGTCGGTCGTTCATGGCGGAACCTATCTCGCGATGGAGGGGCCGCAATTCTCGACGCGGGCGGAAAGCCATCTCTACCGGCAATGGGGCGCCGACGTGATCGGCATGACCGCCATGCCCGAGGCCAAGCTCGCGCGCGAGGCCGAGCTTCCCTATGCGTTGATCGGCATGGTCACCGACTATGACTGCTGGCGCGAGGGGGAAGCGCATGTCGAGGTCGACGCGGTGCTGGCACAGCTTGTCGCCAACGCTGCCAAAGCCCGCGCGCTGGTGGTCGAACTGGCGGCGCTGCTGCCGGAGGTGCGGACCGCGTCACCGATCGATACCGTGCTCGATCAGGCGCTGATTACCCATATCTCGCATGTGGATCGGGCCAAGGCGGAAAGCCTCGGCCCGATCGTGTCGCGCGTGCTGGCGGCGCGGGGTGGATGAGGATCAGTCCTCGATGATCTGGCTGTTCTTGCCCGTATCGCGCATCCGCAGATAGACGATCAGCGAGATGCCGATCATCGCGGTGACATACCAGTAGAAGCCCTGCTCGAAGCCCGACCGCTTGAACAGCAGCGCCACCGACTCCGCCGTGCCGCCGAAGATGGTGTTGGCCAGCGCATAGGGCAGGGCGACGCCCAGAGCCCGGATATGGGCGGGGAACAGCTCGGCCTTCACCACCGCGTTGATCGAGGTGTAGCCGGTCACGATGATCAGCGCCCCCATCACCAGCGCACCCGCCACCATCGGATCGCGCGTCGTCTCCAGCGTCGAGAAAATCGGATAGGTGAACAGCACGCCCGCAATGCCGAACGCGACCATCAACGGCTTGCGCCCAATCCGGTCGGACAGGCCGCCCGCTACGGGCTGGAGCAGCATGAAGATGAACAGGGTGACGGCATTGATCTGACTGGCGACCTCACGGCTGAAGCCGCTGGTGTTGACCAGGAACTTTTGCATGTAGATCGAATAGGCATAGAAGGCGAGGGTGCCGCCCGCGGTCAGCAGCATGACCGTCAGCGTTTCCTTCGGGTGCTTGGTGAACAGCTGGATCAGGCCGGACTTGGGCGCGCCCTCCTTCTTGGCATTCTCGAAGCTCTTGGTTTCCGCCAGGCCGCGCCGGATGTAGAAGACCACGACTGCCAGCACCGCGCCCAGCGCGAAGGGAATGCGCCAGCCCCATTCGTCCAGCGCCGCCTCAGTCATCGTCGCCTGAAGGATCAGCAGGACGCAGATGGCCAGCAACTGGCCCGAGATCAGCGTGACATATTGGAACGACGAGAAGAAACCGCGCCGATCCTTGCCCGCCATCTCGGACAGATAGGTCGCACTCGCGCCATATTCGCCGCCGACCGACAGGCCCTGCATCAGGCGCGCCAGCACCAGCAGCGCGGGCGCGGCAAGGCCGATCGTGGCATAGCCCGGCGTCACCGCGATGATCAGCGAGCCCAGGCACATCAGCGTGACCGACAGGGTCAGGCCCGATTTGCGTCCCTTGCGATCGGCATAGATGCCCATCACCCAGGCACCGATCGGACGCATGACGAAGCCCACCGCGAAGACCGCCGCCGCGCTCAGAAGCTGTGCGGTGCGGTTCTCCGACGGGAAGAAATGCGGCGCGAAGTATAGGGTGAAAGCCGAATAGACATACCAGTCGAACCACTCGACCAGATTGCCGGTCGACCCCCCGATGATGGATTTCAGGCGATGCCGACTGGAGTCGGCGGTGGCATAGGACATACTATCTTCTCCCGATTGTTTCTTATTCTCGCGACGTCAGAAGCGGAAGCTGAGCCATCCGGCCCAGAAGTCCGAGCTTTTCAGGTTGGCCCGCTGCAACACGGTGTCCGCCTTGAAGTGTTCGTAACGTCCGACGAACGACAGACGTGGCGTGATGGTCCAGGTCGCCTGCAACCGGGCGACCTCGGCGACCTTCTTGCCGCGCACATTCTGCGTGCCCGCCAGCGCCGCACCGCTCGCGCGATAGACCGCGTCGAACTCGTCCGGTCGCCAGGCAAAACCATATTCGGTCGCCAGGCGCACGCCCTTGATCGGCGTGAAGGTGAAGTTCGGCGCGGCGTACAGCAGGTTGGTCGGCGTCAGGAACAGGCCGTAGCTGTAATAGATATTGTTACCGAACAGGCCGTTGGTCGTGTTCAGCTGGCCTGTGCGCTCATAGGAGCCGCCGCCCGAGCCATAGTCGAAATGAAACCCGACGCGCGGCGCATCGGCCTTCTTGCCCAAGCGATAGGTCTGGGCGACGAAGGCCTGCCATGCCGAGATCGGACGGTTGGCGAACGTGCCCAACTGATGGTTGAGCGTCCAGTCGATATTGACCGGTCCCGCATCGCCATAAGCGTGGAGGCCGAGGAAATAGCGTTCCTCCAGCGCGGTCGTCGGACCCCAGACCGCGCGGCGGTTGCGCAGCCGCCAGATGAAGGGATCGAGATAGAGCTTGGACCCGCCGAACAGCTTGGGCGACAGGCGGAACCCGAAGGTCGCGCCGCTGAAGCGGACGTCGGGGTTGGTCTTGTCGTCGCCGATCCCCTTGAAGCCATAGGTCACGTAGTTGAGATCGAACACATCGACCCGCGCATCCTTGCCGCGCGCATAGGCACGCACGCCGTCGAGCACGAAATAGAGCGTGTTGTTGTCGCGGCCGACGGTCAGCAGCTGCGGCCCGTCGAAGAATTCCTGCCGCCCGGCACGCACCCCGACATCCAGACCCAGCGCCTTGCCCTTCACTTCGGCGAAGAGCTGTTGCACCGCTAGCTGGTTGCGCAGATTGCCGGCGGGCGTGCCCAGGTTGATGCCCTGTAGTTCCGCGCGGCCCAGTTCGCCGAAGACGCGGAAATGATCGCCCAGATGCACATCCGCTCCGCCGACGATGCGGGCGATATCCTGGCGCTGCTGCTCCACCTCTCGCAGATTGGGGTTGGTCGTGATGTTCACGCGAGTGCGCAACTCGCCCGAGAAGGTTACATAGGATTTGCCATCCTCGGTCAGCTTCACGCACTTCAGTGCGTCGATGACATCGTCGCGCTTGGCCGGGTCGCAAAATTTCCGCCAGTCCTCCGCCCAGCGCGACTGGTTATAGCCGCCGACGGTGTTGCCGTCGCCCGCCGCGCTGGTGGGATAGGCGGTGCTGGCCGGACTGGCTGGTTCGGCGGCGGCCTGCGGCGTGACGGTCTGGGCACCGGCGGGCGCGGCGAGCAGTCCCATCACGGTGACGGCAGCCGTACCGGCCAGCCCAACGAACTTCTTCATGACAATCCCCTCACTCGGATCGATCTGCCGTAGCGCCGATCCTTCTTGGCATCCATAACGGGACTGGCCCGGTCGACAGCGTTCGACCGGGCCAGGATGCGTGTCAGGCCATGGCGACCTGTGCCGCCGGAAGGGCGGGCTTGTTGTTCAGCGCGGCGTCAAGCGCGTCCTTGTCGAGTGCGCCTTCCCAACGAGCGACGACGACGGTTGCCACCGCGTTTCCGATGAAGTTGGTCAGGCTGCGGCATTCCGACATGAACCGGTCGATGCCCAGGATCAGCGCCATGCCCGCCAGCGGCACGGTGGGCACGATCGACAGGGTGGCGGCCAGCGTGATGAAGCCCGCACCGGTGACGCCCGCCGCGCCCTTCGAGCTGAGCATCGCGACAAGCAGCAGCGCCAGCTGCTGACCCAGCGACAGGTCCACGCCGCACGCCTGGGCGATGAACAGCGCCGCCAGCGTCATGTAGATGTTGGTGCCGTCCAGGTTGAACGAATAGCCGGTCGGCACGACCAGGCCGACGACCGACTTTTCGCAACCGGCCTTTTCCATCTTCTGGAGCAGGCTGGGCAGCGCGGCTTCGGACGAGGAGGTGCCGAGGACGAGCAGCAGCTCGGCCTTGAGGTAGCGGATCAGCTTCAGGACCGAGAAGCCGTTGAGGCGCGCGATGGTGCCCAGCACGACGACGACGAACAGGATCGAGGTAAGGTAGAAGGTGGCGACCAGCGCACCCAGGCTGACCAGGCTGCCGACGCCATATTTGCCGATGGTAAAGGCGATCGCACCGAAGGCGCCGATGGGCGCGGCGCGCATCAGGATGCCGACCAGACGGAACACGACGACGCTCAGCCGCTCCAGGCTGTTCAGCAGCGGCTTGGCGGGATCGCCGACCAGCGCCATCGCAATGCCGAACAGGATCGCGACCATCAGCACCTGCAGGATATTGCCCTGGGTGAAGGCGCTGACCAGCGTGTCGGGAATGATGCCCAGCAGGAAGCCGGTGATGGTGGTGTCATGCGCCTTGGCGGCATATTCCGTCACCGACCCGGCGTTCAGCGTGGCGGGATCGACATTCATGCCCGCGCCCGGTTGAACGACATTGGCGACGATCAGGCCGACGACCAGCGCGAAGGTCGATACGGTGACGAAGTAGAAAAAGGCCTTGCCCGCGACGCGACCGACCGAGCCGAGTTCGCGCATACCGGCGATGCCGGTGACTACCGTCAGGAAGATGACGGGGGCGATGATCATCTTCACCAATTTGATGAAGCCGTCGCCAAGCGGCTTCAGCGCTTCGCCGAAGCTCGGCCAGAAATGGCCGATGATCGCGCCCAGCGCGATCGCGAATATGACCTGGACGTAAAGATGCGACCAGATCCGCGCCCGCTTGGGCGCCTCTGCTACGGCATAATCTTGGGCGATCATCGCTTTCGTCATCCTCTGCAAAAAGGGTCCGGGCGCGGTGGGCCGCGCTCCGTCTTGCGGACACTGTGCCGGATTGAGGAGCGATTCCAAAATTTTACGGAATTCATTCCAAGCCACTGATATGGTTAGAAAAACTGGTGTGGGAAGGCCGATATCGCGCGAAATTCCGCATGGCCTTGGTCGCTTGGTTGCGATATTCCGCACATATGGCTGACACGTCCTCCCTGACGCTGCGCTACGTCCGGCGATTTGCGTGGCCGGTGATCGCGGTCCTCCTGCTCGCACTGGCGGCATCGCTGGGACTGCGCGTCTATGCGCATCGTCAGGCGATGGCGTCGTTGCGCGCCGATGCGAACCGTATCGCCCGTCAGCAGGAGCGATTGCTCAACAGCGAGTTGCAGCGCTTTCGCCTGCTGCCCATCGTGCTGGCCGAATATCCGGATGTGGGCGCGGCGCTGCGCAATGGGTCGAGCCAGGCCGTCGCGCGACTGAACGAGAAACTGCGCGGGCTGGCCGAGCGGACCGGGGCGCCCGTCATCTATGCCATCGACCGACAGGGGCGGACGATCGCCGCCTCCAATGCGGGCGAACCGGAGAGCTTCGTCGGTCGCGACTATAGCTTCCGCCCCTATTTCCGGCAGGCGTTGCGCACCGGAACGTCGGAATATTTTGCGCTCGGCAATACCAGCCATCGCCCCGGCCTGTTCCTGGCGCGCCGTATCGGTCCCGCAAATGCCCCCGACGGCGTGGTGGTGGTGAAGGTCGAGTTCGCCCGCATCGTCCAGGCCTGGGCCAGCGATCCGGGGCAGACTTTGTTGCTGGACGATCACGGCGTCGTCGTGGTGACGACCGATGGCCAAGCGCAATTCACCCTTACGCGCCCGCTGACCGCGATCGCCCGCGCCGAGATCGCCGAAAGCCAGCAGTTCGGCGAGCGGCAATTGCGCCCCGGTCCCCTGCGGACCATTGGCGACCGGGCGATTGCTCGCGACGGGACCCGCTATGTCGTCGGTCAAAAGCCCGCGCCGCTGCCCGGCTGGCAGTTGATCCATATTCTGCCCTCCGCGCCCGCGATGCAGGAGGCGGATAGCTGGGTCCGGTCGGCCACGGTGCTGATCGTCGTCGGGCTGATCGGACTGACCCTGCTGACGATCTGGCGGCGGACGCGGGCGGAGCGCGCGGCGCTCGCGCGCGAGGCGCTGGAGGCGGAAGTCGCGCGGCGCACCGCCGAGTTGCGCGCCATCAACGATCGCCTGACCGTGGAGATCGCCGAACGTATCCGCGCCGACCAGCGGTTCCGCGCGGCGCGCGAGGAACTGGCGCAGGCCAACCGGCTGGGGTCGCTGGGCTCGATCACGGCGGGCGTCGCGCATGAGATCAACCAGCCGGTGGCGGCGATCCGCACGCTGGCGGACAATGCGCGGACCTTCCTGTCGCGCAGCCAGCCGGACAAGGCGGAAGGCAATCTGGCCACCATCGTTTCGCTGACCGAGCGGATCGGATCGATCGTCCAGGAGATGCGGCGCTTCGCCCGGCGGGGTACGCAAGGACTGGGGCAGGTGTCGCTGGACGAGGTGCTGGACGGCACGATGCTGCTGATCGGCGACCGGTTCCGCAGCGCGGGCGTCGCGCTGGAGCGGCCCCTGGGCGGCGCGCTGCCCATCGTGGTCGCGGGACGGGTGCGGTTGGAACAGGTGCTGGTCAACCTGCTCCAGAACGCGCTGGATGCGGTGGCGGGCCGACCCGATCCGCGCGTCCGCCTGACGGTGGAGGAGCAGGCGGACGGCATCGACCTGACGGTCGAGGATAACGGGCCGGGGCTGGACCCGGCGATCGCGTCGGACATCTTCACCCCCTTCGTCACCGGCAAGCCCGATGGGCTAGGCCTGGGGCTCGGGATCGCGCGGGACATCATGACGGAGTTTGGCGGCATGTTGGAGACCATCCCATCGACCCTTGGCGGGGCGGGCTTCCGGATCAGGATGCGCCGGGTATGAACGATGCGGACATGAGCGTGGGAGGCGCGAGCGGAGGGTTGCGCGTCCTGCTGGTCGATGACGACACGGTGCTTCGCCAGGCTCTGGCCCAGTCGTTCGAGCTGGCCGGGATCGATGTGGAGGCGCATGGCGATCCGCTGGCGGCGCTGGCGACCGTCTCGTCCGATTTTCCGGGCATGGTCGTCTCCGACATTCGGATGCCGGGGATCGACGGGATCGAACTCGCCCGGCGGATCGCCGCGATCGATGCGGAGATACCGGTCATCTTGATGACCGGGCATGGCGACGTGCCGATGGCAGTCGCCGCGTTGAAGCAGGGTGTGTTCGATTTCGTCGCCAAGCCCTTTGCCGCCGATCACCTGATCGCCAGTGCCGAGCGCGGGCTGGAGATGCGGCGGCTGGTCCTCGACAATCGCCGCCTGCGGCTAGCGGCGGAGGAGGCGCAAGGAGCCTATCCGCTGATCGGCGAGACGCCCGCGATGATGCGGTTGCGCGACACGGTGCGGCAGGTGGCGCAGGCCGATGTCGATGTGCTGGTCGAGGGGGAGACGGGGACCGGCAAGGAACTGGTCGCTCTGCTGCTCCACCGCTGGAGTGCGCGGCGGACCCGGCCCTTCGTGGCGGTCGACTGCGCCGCCCTGCCCGAGGCGATCGCCGAGGACGAGCTGTTCGGCCAGGCGCATGGCCGGACGCCGGGGCGGATCGCGGCGGCGCATCGCGGCACGCTGTTCCTGGACGAGGTCGACAGCATGGCCCCCGCGCTGCAAGGCCGGATGCTGCGCGTGGTCGAGGAGCGCGAGGTGCGCGCCATCGGGGCGGAGGACCCGCAACTGCTCGACCTGCGCATCGTCGCGGCGGCCAAGTCCGATCTGGCGCGCGCGGTCGAGGAGGGGCGGTTCCGGGCCGATCTGCTCTATCGCCTGGATGCGGTGCGGCTGCGCGTGCCGCCTTTGCGCGAACGGCGCGCCGATGTGCCGTTGCTCTTCGCCCATTTCCTGCGCGAGGCCGCGGAGCGGTTCGGGCGTGCGGTGCCGATGATCGACGGCGGTATCCAGGCGCGGCTGCTGTCGCACGACTGGCCGGGCAATGTGCGCGAGGTGCGCAACTATGCCAACCGGGTCGCGCTGGGCCTGAGCGGGGAGGGCGGGGAGGCGGGCGATCCGATGCCTTTGCCCGAGCGGGTGGAGCAGTTCGAGGGCGCGACGATCCGCAGCGTGCTGGAGGAGGTGGCGGGCGATGTCCGCGCCGCGCTGGGCGTGCTGGGGATTCCGCGCAAGACATTCTACGACAAGGTCGCCCGGCACGGTATCGACCTGAACGCCTATCGCCCCAATCGCGCTTGACGCCACGCCGGGGGCGGGGGACCATGGCCGCCACGACGCCGACCATCGGCGCGGGGTTAGGAGAATGCCATGGAGGATGCCGCCGCCCGGCTGGCCCGCGATCCGCGCTACATCGCGCTCGTTCGCCGGCGAGGACGCTTTACCACCGTGCTGACGATCATCATGCTGATCGTCTATTTCGGGTTCATCCTGACCATCGCCTTCGACAAGGCCTTGCTCGCCCGCTCGATCAGCGGCGGGGCGACGAGCTGGGGCATCCCCATCGGGCTGGGCGTCATCGCGCTCGCGATCCTGCTGACCGGCCTGTATGTCTGGCGCGCCAATCGCGACTTCGATCCCGTGATCGACCAGTTGCGCGCGGAGGAACGGGCATGAGGCGCGTCGTTCCGGCGCTGGGCGTGCCGCTCGCCCTGCTGCCCGCGTCGGCGGCGAGTGCCCATGCCATCGGCCCGGCGGTGCAGCAGGCGACCAACTGGACCGCGATCGGCATGTTCGCCGCCTTCGTCGCGCTGACGCTGGCGATCACCCGCTGGGCGGCGCGGCGGACGCGGACCGCCTCCGACTTCTATACGGCGGGTGGCGGGATCACCGGCTTCCAGAACGGGCTGGCGATCGCGGGCGATTTCATGTCGGCGGCGTCCTTCCTGGGGATTTCGGCGCAGATCTATGCCGATGGCTATGACGGGCTGATCTATTCGATCGGGTTCCTCGTCGGCTGGCCGATCCTGCTCTTTCTGATGGCGGAGCGGCTGCGTAACCTGGGGCGGTTCACCTTTGCCGATGTCGCCTCCTTCCGCTTCGCGCAGACGCCGGTGCGGATGGTTGCCGCATGCTCGACGCTGCTCGTCGTCCTCTTCTATCTGATCGCGCAGATGGTCGGGGCGGGGCAGTTGATCCGGCTGCTCTTCGGGCTGCCCTATGGCTATGCGGTCGTCATCGTCGGGGTGCTGATGACGCTCTACGTCCTGTTCGGGGGCATGACCGCGACGACCTGGGTCCAGATCGTCAAGGCGATGATGCTGCTCGGCGCGGCGAGCTTCATGGCGATCGCGGTGCTGGCGCGGTTCGGGTTCAGCCCGGAGGCGCTGTTCGCCCGTGCGGTCGATGTGAAGACCGCGCTCGCCGCCCTCGCCGGGGCGGGGCCGGACGAAGCGGTGGCCAAGGGCCGGGCGATCATGGGACCGGGCGGCTTCATCAAGGATCCGATCTCCGCCATCTCGATCGGCGCGGCGCTGATGTTCGGGACCGCGGGATTGCCGCATATCCTGATGCGCTTCTTCACCGTTCCCGATGCCAAGGCAGCGCGCAGTTCGGTGCTGTGGGCGACGGGATGGATCGGCTATTTCTATATCCTGACCTTCGTCATCGGGTTCGGCGCGATCGTGCTGGTGGCGACCGATCCGGGCTTTCTCGATGCCGAAGGCGCACTGCGTGGCGGCAGCAACATGGCCGCTATCCATCTGGCGCAGGCGGTCGGCGGCAATCTGTTCCTGGGCTTTATCTCGGCGGTGGCGTTCGCGACCATCCTGGCGGTGGTGGCGGGGCTGACGCTGTCGGGCGCGTCGGCGGTCAGCCATGACCTTTATGCGACGGTGATCAAGAAGGGGCAGGCGGACTCCGCCTCCGAACTCCGCGTCTCGCGGATCACCGTCCTGGTGCTGGCGGTGGTGGCGATCCTGCTGGGTATCGTATTCGAGAAGCAGAATGTCGCCTTCATGGTCAGCCTGGCCTTCGCGCTGGCGGCTTCGGCCAATTTCCCGGTGCTGCTGCTGTCGCTGCTCTGGTCGGGTTGCACGACACGCGGGGTGGTGGCGGGGGGACTGGTCGGTCTGCTCACCGCGCTGGTCCTGACGATCCTGTCGCCCGCCATCTGGGTGAAGATACTGGGCTATGACGCGCCGATCTTCCCCTATGGTTCGCCGACCATCTTCTCGATGCCGCTCGCCTTCCTGACGATCTGGATCGTGTCGATCACCGACCGCACCGGTCGTGCGGCGGTCGACAGGGCGGGCTATCCGGCACAGCGAGTCCGGTCGGAAACCGGGATCGGCGCCTCGTCCGCCCATCAGCATTGACAGACTGTGCCCGCTGTCTCGGAACGGGGCAGCGGGTAGGATTTTCCGCGCCATTCTGCGGATGCCGAAATGGTGAATGCGGCGTTAACATTTTCACCATGAGACGCCGCCTCATCCTTACCAACGAAGCCGCCCGCCATCCCTTTCGGCGTTCGCTGCCGCCGCCCGTGACCCAAAGGCAGCGGCGCGAGGACGATCAGGATTTCCGCCTGTTCGTCCTCAGCTTCACGGCCTTTTTTATCTGTATCTACAGCTTCCTGCTCTGATCAGGCGGGGTCGACGCATCCGTCATGGCAAGCCCGGTGGAGCCTGAGCGCCAGCCAGGCCGAAACCAGGCACATACCCGCCACCAGGAACAGCATGTTTTCCGGCGTCACGCCCGCCGCGCTGATGCCGAGCACCGCCGCCGAGCCGATCGTCATGGCGAAGCAGTTGACGATGTTGTTCGCCGCCACCGTCCGCGCCGTCTGGTCCTTCTCGACGGTGGTCGTCAGGAACGCATAGAGCGGCACCACGAACATGCCCCCGGTCGTCGCGATGGCGAGCAACGTCGCCAGGATTCCGATCGCGCGCGGCTCGGCCAGAAAGGCCTGCCAGCTATACAGGCCGCCATCGGGGGCAGGCGTCCAGTTGCGGCACAGGATCGAGAAGAGAACCACGAACGCGCCCATCGCGATGACCGAAACGGGGGAGTAGCGCGCCGAAATCTCGCCCTTCAGCATGGTGTTGATGACCACCGATCCGATGGCGACCCCGATCGAGAAGATGGCGATGGCGAGGCTCGCCACCTCCTTGTCGGCGGTCAGGACATTCTTGACCAGCGGCGGGAAGACGATGATCAGCACCGAGCCGATCGTCCAGAAGAAGCTGATGGCCACGATCGCCAGGAACAGCCGCCGGATATGCAGCGTGGCGGCGATCAATCGCCACGACGCGGTGAAGGGGTTGAAGTTGAGCTTCAGCGGCGGCCCTTCGCGCGGGGCTGGGGGCACCTGGCGCGCGGTGAACCAGCCGAGCACCGCGACGACCAGCACGCCCGCCGCCGCCGCCTCGATCGGAACCCAGCCGGCGACGACCGTGCCGAGCAGGATGGCGAGATAGGTCCCCGCCTCGACCAGCCCGGTGCCGCCCAGAATATCGTCGGGCTCCAGATGCTGGGGCAGGATCGCGTATTTGATCGGCCCGAAAAAGGTCGAATGCGTCCCCAGCGCCAGCACGGTGCCCAGCATCAGGCCCAGCCCGATATTGATATAACCGGCCTTGGCGATCATCAGTCCCAAGGCGCCGACGATCATGATGCCGATCTCGGCGGTCTTCACGATGCGGATGATCCGCGCCTTGTCATGGCTGTCCGCCAATTGCCCCGACAGCGCGGAGAGCAGGACGAAGGGCACGATCGACAGGCCGGTGGCGAGCGCGTTGAAGTTCGCCTCCGCATGGGCGTCGTTGAAGATCGCATAGGTCGCGAACAGCACCATCGACGTCTTGAACAGATTGTCGTTGAACGCGCCGAGAAACTGGGTGGTGAACAGCGGCAGGAACCGACGCCGCTTGAGAAGCCCGAGGGCGTTGAGCATAACGAAAAATGGCCCGATCGTGGCAACAGGATGACGACAACATAGCCATGCCCGTCCGCATCGCCAACCGCTTAAAGCGGTTTGTCATGGACGGGCGAGCGGTTAGAAGGCGTCATGCTCACGCTGCCCAACCTTTTGACGCTCTCGCGAATTGTGGCCGTACCCCTGCTCGCGGGGCTGTTGTGGCAGCCCCATTGGGAATGGGGGTACGGCGTCGCCTTCGCGCTCTACTGCCTGATGGGCATCACCGATTATTTCGACGGCTATCTGGCCCGCGCGCAAGGAGCGGTGTCGAAGCTGGGCATGTTCCTCGATCCCATCGCCGACAAGATCATGGTCGCCTCGGTCATCCTCGTCCTCGTCGCGGTGCAGGTAGTCGGCGGGCTGAGCGTCGTCGCCGGGCTCATCATCCTGCTGCGTGAGATCGCGGTGTCGGGCCTTCGCGAGTTCTTGGCGCAATTGCAGGTGTCGGTGCCGGTCTCGCGGCTCGCCAAGTGGAAGACGACGTTGCAGCTCATCGCGCTGGGCGGGCTTATCCTGGGGGGCGCGCTGCCCGGCTGGGCCTGGGTCCATAGCGTCTCGCTCGCCGCGCTCTGGGCGGCGGCGGTGCTGACGCTGATCACCGGCTGGGATTATCTGCGCGTCGGCCTCAAGCATATGGATAGTTGATGACCATTCTCTATTTCGCCTGGGTGCGCGAGCGGATCGGGCTGGCCGAAGAGGCGCTGGCCCTGCCCGACAGCGTGGTGAGTGTCGCCGATCTGATCCGCTGGCTGGCGGCGCGCGGCGGCGGCTATGCCGAGGCGCTGGCCGAGCCCGAGCGGCTGCGCGCGGCGGTCGACCAGAATTTCGTCGGCCTCGACGCCTCGGTCGTCGGCGCGCGCGAGGTGGCGATCTTTCCGCCGGTGACGGGCGGATGATCCGGGTCCATGTCTCGCCCGTCCCGATCGATCTGGCCGCGGAGATGACGCGGGTCGAACAGGGGAATGTCGGCGCGGTGGCGAGCTTTTGCGGGCTGGTCCGTGCCGATGACGGCGTCGATGTGCTGGAACTCGAACATTATCCCGGCGCGACCGAGGCGGCGCTGGACCGGATCGCGCGGACCGCAACCGAGCGCTGGTCGTTGCAGGCGGCGATGATCGTCCACCGGGTCGGTCCGATGCGACCGGGCGAGCGGATCGTGCTGGTCGTCACCGCCGCGCCGCATCGCCGCGACGCGCTGGACGCGTGCGCCTATCTGATCGACCGTCTGAAGACCGACGCGCCCTTCTGGAAGCGTGAGACGCGGGGCGACCGGGCGAGCTGGGTCGAAGCGCGCGAGAGCGACACGGCGGCGGCGTCGCGCTGGCAGGCCTGAGGCAGGCCTGACTTCGGCGGGTGTGAAAAGGCGGAGCCGAAGCCCCGCCTTTCACGTGTCACTGCTTGGTACGATCAGCCGATCTTGGGCACGTTGATGCCGTTGGTCAGATGGACGACGCCGTTGGTCGCGTCGACATCCGCTTTGTCGACATAGGCCTTTTGCCCGTTGACATCGGTCAGCATGATGTTGCCGTTCGGCCCGACCTGCGCGGTCAGCGGCTGTCCGGCGAGCGTGGTCAGCGTCGCGGTGCCGTTCCCGGCGGTGATCTGCGCCTTCAACTGCTCGGCGGTCAGCTTGCCCGCGACGACATGATATTTCAGGATCGTGGCGAGCGTCGCCTTGTTGGCGGGCTGGCTGAGCGTGTCGAGCGCACCAGGGGGCATCCGGCTGAACGCTTCGTCGCTGGGCGCGAAGACGGTGAAGGGGCCGGGGCCGGACAGATCGGCGGTGAGGCCCGCGGTCGCCACCAGCTTGGCCAGCGTGCTGCGGTCGGGGGTGGCGGCCAGGACCTGGACGATGGTGCCGGTGGCGGCGGGCGTCGCCTGCGCCGGAGCGGCGGGGGCTGCCGGGGTCGTTTGGGCAGGCGCGGTTTGGGCGGGGGCCGTCGTGGTCTGGGCCGTCGCCACACCGACACTGGTCAGAGCGGTGGCGGTGGCGAGGATCGCGAAGGTCTTCATCATGAAAGTCATACTCCCGTTCTTCTGGCGGCGGAGCGGGATCGCATCGCGCCGCATGGTGAAGGGCAGACCGGCGATGCGTCAGCGAAACGACCGGTCTGCGGGGAGTAACGCACTTAATCCAGTTTTGGCACCAAAACGCCGTTGACGATGTGGATGACGCCGTTCGCCTGGGCCAGATCGCCCGCCTCGATATAGCTTCTGTTGCCGCCAGCATCGGTCAGGGTGATGACCGACTGGGTCATGGTGACGGTCAGGGGTTCGCCTTGCACGGTCATGATCGTCGCGGTGCCGCCGCCCGCCACGATCCGCCGCTGCAACTCGGCGACGCCGACCGTCCCGGGCAGCATATGGAAGCGAAGCAGCCGGACGAGCGAATCGCGATTGGCGGGTTGCAGCAGCTGCTCCTGCACGCCGGGGGCGAGGCGCCCGAACGCCTCGTTGGACGGCGCGAACAGTGTATAGGGCCCCGGTCCCGCCAACGTGGTCGCCAGACCCGACGCACGGACGGCGGCGACCAGCGAGGATAGCGAGGGCGTGGCGGCGGCATTGTCCAGAATGGTCCGGGTCGGCGCCATCGCCTGATCCGGCATCATCGGCGCTTCGGCGGGGGCGGGCGCGGCGGTGGAGGGGGT